>NZ_JBKQOT010000103.1:0-3516 GCF_052145395.1 Roseiarcus sp. | reverse complement strand
GGTAGCTCTCGATCGCGTCCGACACGGTGACCGCCGAAGCGCTCGAGCGGGCTTCGAGCGCCCTCACGTGCTCTCGCGCCGCCCGCTGCGCCTGATCGAAGTTGAGCACCGTGGCGCCGTTGGCGTCGGCGAGATCGTCGGCTTCGCCGAGGGTCTTTTCGGCGTACCGTTCGCTGCCGAGATAAATGCGCGCCACCCACACGCCCTTGACCTTGCCCTTGCGGTAGCCGAGATGGAGCTTGCCGCCGAGATCGAAGAAGGTTGGTTTGGGGGAGGGCTTCAGCCGCGCGCGAGCCGCTCTGGACTCGATCTTGGGGTTTCTGACGTGCCTGGCCATTAGCGTCCTCTCCACTGTCTATCCAATATATGGAGGCGCACGGCGGCGAACAATGGCGTACGAGAAGATACAGTGTCGCAGAGAAACAATGGCTTAGGCGTACGATGGCGCACTGAGCAGGGCTGGCGCGCGGCCTTCCTGAAGCCGATCCTCAACCGCCCCAACCTCAGCGTCGCCGAACGCGCCCACGCCGAGGGCATCCTGTTCGACGGCGCGCGCGCCGCCGGGGTCGCCTATGTCCGCGAGGGCACGCGGGTCGAGGCAAGGGCGCGCGGTGAGGTGCTGCTGGCGGGGGGCGCGATCGGCTCGCCGCAGCTCATGGAGATCTCCGGCCTCGGCCGGCCGGAGGCGCTCGCCGCGATCGGCGTTCCAGTGCGGCGGGCCCTGCCCGGCGTGGGCGAGAACCTGCAGGATCATCTGCAGTTGCGAACCATCTTCCGCATCGAGGGCGCCCGCACGCTCAACGTCGATTCCCAGTCCTATGCGAAGCGCGCCCTGATGGGTCTCGATTATGCGTTGCGCCGGCGCGGGCCGCTGACCATGGCGCCCTCGCAGCTCGGCATGTTCGCGAAGTCGTCGCTTGAATACGCCGCCGCCAATGTCGAGTTCCATGTTCAGCCGTTGTCGCTCGAGCGGTTCGGCGAACCACTGCACGATTTTCCGGCGATCACGGTCAGCATCTGCAACCTGCGCCCGACCAGCGTCGGCTCGACCCACGCGACGAGCGCCGACCTTAGGGTCGCGCCGGCGATCAAGCCCAACTATCTCTCGACCTATGAGGATCGCCGGGTCGCGGTCGACTCGATCCGCCTCGCGCGCCGTCTTGCCGCCGCGCCGGCGCTGTCGAAATACCGGCCGACGGAGCTGAAGCCAGGCGCCGAACTGCACAGCGAGGAGGACCTCGTGAAGGCGGCCGGCGATATCGGAACGACCATTTTCCATCCGGTCGGCACGGCGAAGATGGGCCGCGCCGAGGATCCGCTCGCCGTGGTCGACACGCGGCTTCGGGTGATCGGGGTTCCGGGCCTTCGCGTCGTCGACGCCTCAGTCATGCCGCGGATCGTCTCGGGCAATACGGCCTCGCCGACGATGATGATCGCGGAACGGGCGGCGGAGATGATCCTCGCCGACGCGAAGGCCAGCTGATGTCGGACGAATGGCTTGCGCTTCGCCCCGACGGCCGCCAGTCCGAGACGGCGATGATGATCGCCCGCGGCGTACGCCGGCTTTTGCGGGCGCACGGCTTCTCCAGTCTGACCGAACTGCCGCTCGTCGACGGTCGGCGCGCCGACATCGTCGCGGTCAACGGCGAGGGCGAGGTGCTGATCGTCGAGGTCAAGTCCTCGCCGGCGGACCTCAGGGCAGACAAGAAGTGGCGCGATTACCTCGCCGCCTGCGACCGGCTTTACTTCGCCATCTCCGAGGCGACGCCGGTCGGCATCATGCCGGCGGAGGCGGGGCTCATCATGGCCGACCCCTACGGCGCAGAAATCCTGCGCGAGGCGGACATGCGGCGCATGGCTTCCTCCACCCGCCGCGCGTTGCTGCTGCGCTTCGCCCAGACGGCCGCGGACCGGCTGCATCGCCTCGCCGACCCGGGCGGCGCGCCGGACTTTTGATTCGGGACCGCGGAACGCCTCGGATCAATGCGACATCAGCACCGGAAGCGACTGCTGGCGCATGAGATCAAGGCTCACGCCCCCGAACAGGCCCTCGTAGAGCCGCGAATGGCTGAAGGCGCCGGCGACGATCAGGTCGGCGTCCTGGGTGTCGAGGCTCGCGAACAAAGCCTCGATCGCGGTGAGGTCTCCGGTATTGGTCCAGTCGGAGATGTGCGCCTTCACCCCGTGCGTCGCGAGGTGCTCGACCAGCATGACCGCCGAGGCGCGCAGGTCGCTCGGCCGCGACGAGAAGCAGAACACCGTGACCTTCTTCGCCTTTTCGAGGAAGGGCATGGCGTCGTGCACCGCGCGCAGCGCTTCGCGCCCGCCGTTCCAGGCGATGACGACGTTGTCGCCGACCGTCCCGCCGGTCCAGTCAGGGGGCAAAATCAGCATCGGCGCGCCGGATTCGACCAGCGCCCGGTCGAGCATGCCCTTCCGCACGACCTCGCGCGAGGCGCCCGCAGGCGCAGGCGCGACGATGAGGTCGACGCAATGGGTGAAAGCCTCGGCCTCGCCCGGCTTTTCGGACGGAACGAACAGGGCCTTGAGCCCCGCCCGACCGGCCGCGTCTTCGAATTCCTTCTGGGTCACGATCCCCTCGTCCGCCTCAAGGACGCCGGTCGCGGCGCCTGCGTCGACCCCGATGAGCCGCGCGCCGTTCGTCCTGGCGAGTACGACCGCAAACTTCAGGCGCTCATCCGACTCGGCCGTCGGGTCGAGATAGACCAGGATATCCTTGTAAGCCATGGCTTCCTCCGCTGCCGATCCGCACCTTTCAGCGAGAATTGTAGCATGCCAGCGTCGGGCGGCGAACGCGACGGGTGGTCGCGGACCGTCAATTGTCCAAAAAGCTCCTCAGCTTCCGGCTGCGGCTCGGGTGCTTCAATTTGCGCAGGGCCTTGGCCTCGATCTGGCGGATGCGCTCGCGCGTGACCGAGAACTGCTGGCCGACCTCCTCGAGCGTATGGTCGGTGTTCATGCCGATGCCAAAGCGCATGCGCAAGACGCGCTCCTCGCGTGGGGTGAGCGAGGCGAGCACCCGCGTCGTCGTCTCGCGCAGGTTCGACTGGATCGCTGCGTCGATCGGCAGGACGGCGTTCTTGTCCTCGATGAAGTCGCCGAGGTGCGAATCCTCCTCGTCGCCGATTGGCGTCTCGAGGCTGATCGGCTCCTTGGCGATCTTCAAAACCTTGCGGACCTTTTCGAGCGGCATCGCAAGCTTTTCGGAAAGTTCCTCGGGCGTCGGCTCGCGGCCGATCTCGTGCAGCATCTGGCGCGAGGTGCGCACGATCTTGTTGATCGTCTCGATCATGTGCACCGGAATGCGGATCGTGCGGGCCTGATCGGCGATCGACCGGGTAATCGCCTGCCGGATCCACCACGTCGCATAGGTCGAGAACTTGTAGCCGCGGCGGTACTCGAACTTGTCGACCGCCTTCATCAGGCCGATGTTGCCTTCCTGGATGAGGTCGAGGAACTGCAGGCCGCGGTTGGTGTATTTCTTGGCGATCGAGA
>NZ_JBKQOT010000102.1:0-6352 GCF_052145395.1 Roseiarcus sp. | reverse complement strand
TCCCAAACGGGGTCGTGAGCCACCGGAGTTATGTCAGCCTCGCACGATCGCCCGTTGCGAAGGTTCCGACAAATCGGCCCGCGCCGCCACCATTTTCATCCATAATGGCGCGCCGCAGGCGCTGGTTGGCTCCTATGAAAATGGGCTTTAGTGTGCCCGCCCCCGCCCCCGAGGATGTTTTCCTCGCAAGCGCGACCAGCGACAAAGAGGAGAATCACGATGGCGCTCATCGACGCCCTGATCGACGACCTGGCGAGCCGGTTCAAGCTCGGCTCGATCGCCGCGCCGCTGACGCGGGAGGCCCTCGCCCTGATTGTCGGCGCGGACGGCGGGATCGCCGGCTTCCTCGACCTCTTCAAGCGCGCCGGCCTCGGCGGGATCGCCGGGTCCTGGCTCGGACAGACGAACCCTGCGCCCCTGACCGCCTCGGACCTCGAGAAGGCGCTCGGCGCGCCGGCAATCGATTCGATCGCGCACCGCCTCGGCCTCGCCCTGCCCGCCGTATCGGCCGGTCTGTCCTATGCTTTGCCGAGGCTCGTCGGCCTGCTGACCCCGAACGGCGCCATTCCGGAGACGCTCCCGGCCGAAATCATGGGCTTTTTCGGGGCGCCCGCCGGCAATGCGCCGGGCGGCGACGACCACGGCCACGCCGACGAGGTCAAGAAAATCCGCACGCGCTCGGTCGCGCCGGGCTGGCTGTGGCCCGTCGTTGCGGTCGCCGCGGTGGCGGGCCTCGGCTGGGCGGTCTGGCCGATCCTGTTCCCGAGCCATCCACCCGAGGCGACGACGACCCAGAGCGCTGCGCCCGCCGCCGCCCCTGCCCCCGCAGTCGCGGAGGCGCCAAAGCCGGCCCCGGCGCCGACCACGCCCTCGACGTTCGCCGTCCATAACGACAACGGAGTCGCCGTCATATCCGGCGCGGTGCACGACGATCAGACCCGCGGCTCGATCCTCGACGCGCTGAAGGGCGTGTTCGGCGCGGACAAGATCAAGGGCGACGTCGCCGTCGACGCCAATCGAACTTCTGCGCCCTGGCTCCCCAATGTCCGCGCGGCGCTCGAGGCGCTGAAGATTCCCGGGGTCAGCGCCGCGTTCGAAGGCGAAACGGTCAAAGTCGGCGGCGCGATCGTCGACGCAGACCGCGAAACGATCACGGCGTCGCTGAAGGCCCTGCTCGGCAACGGCGCTACGATCGGCGGGATCGCGGATGCCTTCGCCGGCGTCGAAGCGAGCGCCAATTCCAAGACGGCGACCGCCTTGGGGTCGCTTCAGACCGGATTCACCGGCGACGATCTCGTCGCCGTGCTCAACCAGGCGATGTTCAGCTTTCCTTACGGCAAGGCCGATCTGCCGGCCTCCGTCCAGGGCCTCTTGGGCGATGTCTCAGCCAGCCTGAAGAAACTGCCGCCCGGCTATCAGATCGAGGTCGCGGGCTACACCGACAACGCCGGCGATCCGAACGCCATGGTCGCGCTGTCGCAGCAGCGCGTCGACGCGGTCCGCGACGCCCTGGTCAAAGGCGGCGCGCCGGCGGACCTGCTTGTCCCCAAGGGCTACGGCGGCGCCGATCCGGTCGCGAGCAACGACACCGAAGAGGGCCGGCTGCGTAACCGGCGCATCGAGTTCCATGTGCTCAAGAAGCCGTCGGCGGCGCCGGCCGCCGTGACCGCGCAGGCCCCTGCCGCGCCGGCGTCTGCGGCCTCGCCGACGACGCCCTCGACGCTGTCGATCGACGACGACAACGGCGTCGCCAACATCTCCGGCGCGGTGCATGACGATCAGACCCGCGGCTCGATCCTCGACGCGCTCCGGGGGGCGTTCGGCGCGGACCATGTCAAGGGCGACGTCACGGTCGATCCAACCCGCGGCGACGCGCCGTGGCTCGCCCACCTTCGCGCGGCGCTCGACACGCTCAAGGTTCCGGGCCTGCAGGCGGTCTTCGAAGGCGGCGCCCTCAAGCTCGGCGGCGCGATCCCCGACGTCGACCGCGACAAGATCGCGGCAGCGCTCGGCTCCGTCTTCGGCGGCGGCGTCGCCGTCAGCCCGCTTGGCGAAGGTTTTGGAACCATGACGGGCGGCGAGAAGGCGGCGACGACCGCGCCGGCGCCGGCCGCCGCTGCGTCCGTCACACCCGCGGCGCCGTCGATGCTGTCGATCGACGACGAGAACGGCGTTGCGGCGGTCTCGGGCTCGGTGCATGACGACCAGACCCGCGGTTCGATCCTGGACGCGCTCAAGGCCGCCTTCGGCGCGGACAATGTCAGGGGCGACGTCTCGGTCGACCCGACCCGGGCGGATGCGCCTTGGCTCGCCAACCTGCGCGGCGCGCTCGACGCGCTAAAGGTCCCGGGCCTCAAGGCGACGTACGAAGGCGGCTCGGTCAAGCTCGGCGGCGCGATCCCGGACGCCGACCGCGAGAAGATCGCCGCCTCGCTCAAATCCGTGTTCGGCGAGGGAATCACGGTCGCATCGCTCGCGCCCTCGATCGGCGAGTGGGAGTCCTCGGCCAACGCCAGGGCGGCCGCGGCGCTCGGCGCGCTCAAGACCGGCTACACCGCGGCCGATGTCGTGACGGCGCTCAACCTTTCAGTCGTCAACTTCGCCACCGACAGCGCGGCGGTGCCGGAATCGGTGATCGGCTTGCTGCATGACGCCGCCGCGAGCCTGAAGGTGCTGCCGCAGGGCTATGTCATCGAGATCGCCGGCTACACCGACAACACCGGCGACCCGGACGGCAATCTCGTCCTGTCGCGCCAGCGGGCGGAGTCAGTCCGCGCCATGCTAATCATGGACGGCGCGACCGAGGACATGTTTACCGCTATGGGATACGGCGCCGCCGACCCGATCGACAGCAACGACACCGAGGAGGGGCGCCTCCACAACCGTCGCATCGAGTATCACGTCACGAAGACGCCCTGAGAGGCGACCTGGGGTTGCGGCGCGGACCTCCCCCGCGTCACAATGACCGCGGTTTTCTGGCAGTCACCCTTTGTTTTCAAAGGGTTAGAGGCGCTCCAGGCCGACTCTCGAGTCAGTGATCGAACGATTTCAAGGGCTTAGCGGGAAGTGCAGATTTGGCGGCGGCGACAGGCTGGCCCGGGCAGCGGGCGCGAACCGGCGATTCCCGCTGACGCCGTCGATGACATCGCAGGGCGCCCTTCGTTCTCCTGGATCGCCGCGCGTTGCTCGCGATGACGGCGTTCCCCAAGGCTACGCCTTGGAGCTGCCGAATATGACGTTGCGCCGCCCGCTGAGGCGACGCACTTTGGGATGCGGGTTCGGCCGCTAGTGGGTCTTTCAAGAACCGCAAGCCATCGAGGCGCCGGCGGGAAAATCGCCCCGCCGTCCGCGGCCGAAGAGCTGCCCGCCGAGGAAGCCAGGGAGCAGAACATGCGGACATCGACGAATGGGGCAAAACGAAACCGGTCGCGCGTCGCCATCGCCGGCGCGACGGCCCTCGGGGGCTTGTCCCTCGCGGCCGGGAACGCGGCTGCGGATTGCGGCGACCTCGCCGGCAAGACGTATGGCGACGCCATGATCACCGCGGCGACGAGCGTGGCGCCGCCGTCGAGCCTGATGGGGCTCGATCCTCCGGTGCCCGTGGCGATCCACGGGCCGTTCTGCCGAGTCGAGGGGATGATCAAGACCTCGGACCGCTCGCATGTCCGGTTCGAGGTCTGGCTGCCGCAGCAAAACGCCTGGAACGGCAAGGTTCAGGGCGTCGGCAACGGCGGCTTCGCTGGGTCGCTTATCCTGGCGCCGATGGACTGGGCGCTTCAGGCCGGATAAGCCGTCTCGGCGACCGACACGGGCCACACCGGCGGCACGCTCGATGCGGCCTGGGCGCTCGGCCACCCGGACGAGATCGTCGACTTCGGCTGGCGGGCGATCCACGGGACGGCCGAAGCCTCCAAGGCCATCGTCGCCGACTATTATCACAAGCCGCCGGCGCACGCCTATTTCAGCGGCTGCTCCGACGGCGGACGTGAAGCGCTGATGGAGGCGTAGAGGTTCCCGAAGGATTATGAGGGCATCGTCGCCGGCGCGCCGGCGAATTTCTGGACGAAGCTGCTCACCAACGCGATCTGGTCCGAGCAGGCGCTCAATCAGCCCGGGGCTTGGCTATCGCCCGCAAAACTCGCGATCATCAGCAAAGCCGTGTTCGCCCAATGCCATGGCGAGAGCGGTTATGTCGAGGATCCGGCGCAATGCCAGTTTGATCCGGCGGGCCTCGTCTGCAAGGCCGGCCAGACCGGCGCCTGCCTCACCGACGCGGAAGCGGCGGCGCTGAAGAAGATTTACGCCGGCGCGCAGGACGCGAGCGGGAAGCCGATCTTTCCCGGCTATGCGCCCGGCGGCGAAGACGGTCCGACGGCCTGGGTTCTCTGGATCACCGGCAGCGACCCGAACCGCACGGCAGGAAGCCTGATGAACGGCTTCGGGACCGGGTATTTCGCCAACATGGTGTTCGACGACGCCGGCTGGCGCATCGAAGGCCGAAACGTCAGCGATGATCTCGCCGCGGCGGACAAGAAGACAGGCGAGACGCTCGATTCGTCGAACCCCGATCTCAGCGCCTTCAAGGCCGCCGGCGGCAAGCTCATCCAGTATCATGGCTGGAACGACGCCGGGATTCCGCCGCGAAGCTCGATCGCCTACTACCAGCAGGTGGCCGACAAGATGGGCGGCCTCGAGGACGTTCAATCCTTCTACCGCCTGTTCATGGCGCCCGGCATGGATCACTGCGGCGGCGGCCCGGGCCCGAACGCGATTGGCGGGGTGTTCGGCCTGCCCTCGACGAGCCGCGATCCGCAGCACGACGTCGTCGCCGCGCTGGCGCACTGGGTCGAGGACGGCGTGGCGCCGGATCAGATCGTCGCGACGCTCTATCGCGACAACGACCCCTCGAAGGGGATCGGGGCCCAGCGGCCGTGGTGCGCCTATCCTGCGGCGGCCCACTTCTCTGGACAGGGCGACCGCGGCGACGCCGCGAGCTACGTCTGCGCCGCCCCCGCGAAATAGAATGGATTGAGCGACCGGCGCTCGCCGTGGACCGCCGGACGCCCGAAAGGAGTGGCCCCGCCGCTCGTCAAGGCGGCGGGGCTGTCTTGTCGGCCGCCGCCGAGCGTGCGCGTCAGCCTATAGAGCGCCGATCACTTGGTCGTCAGCGTCTGGAGGTCAATCGCGTCGCCCATCGCCTGGTAGCCGGCGGCGTTGGGATGGAGATGATCGCCCTTGTCGAATTTCGGCAGGGAATAGCCGGGCTTCTGCGGATCGACGATGACCTTGTCGAAGTCGATGACGCCGTCGAAGGCGCCGCTGCGGATGAAGTCATTCAGCGCGAGACGGATCTTCTCTTTGTCCGGCGTGTAATAGCCCTCGAACGGCGTTCCCGCGAAAGCGTCGCCAAAGGGCGTGAGCGTCGCGCCGATGATCTTCATACCATGCGCATGCGCGCGCGCGATCAACTGCTTGTAGCCTTCGATGATCGCCGCGGCGGTGGGCTCGGGATCGTGAAGAGCGAGGCCGCTGCCCGGCCAGCCGACGTCGTTGATGACCATCATCAGGATGACGGTGTTGGCCTTTGGCTGGCTGAGGACATCGGCGTCGAAGCGAGCGAGCGCATTGACGCCCATGCGATCGGACAGGACCTTGGCGCCGGAAATGCCTTCGTTCAGGACCGCGACCGGCGCGCCGCCGGCGGCCACGAACCGCTCGGCCAGGCGATCGGGCCAGCGGTCGTTGCCGTCGACCGTGGAGCCGTCTCCATCGGTGATCGAGTCGCCGAAGGCGACGACTGCGCGCGCGTTCGCCGGCGCATCGACCAAGATTTCGCTCAGGAACAGGCGTTGCGTCTGTTTGGAGTCGGCCGTGAAGTCCGCGTCCGCCGCCTTGTTTCCGGCGGCCACGTAAGCGGTCTCATGGCCGTCCCAATGAATGGTGCTCGTCGGGGTGATTTCCGGGAGATAGAGACTGACCGAAACCAGGGCGAGCGGCGCAACGGTCATGTCGACGGGATCACTGATCGCCGGGGCGCCAGGAGGGATCACGATCGAGGACTCGCCTCCGAAGGTCACCGTGTGATCGGTCCCTTCCTGGATCTTCCCGCCTTCTCCAGCAAGGGCGACATGCGCCGCGCCGACCGTCAGGGGCGTCGCGCCGTATGCGTTCGAAAGCACAATGCGCACCTTGCTCCCGCCGATGCTCAGGCGGGCGTTCTGACGGATCGTCTGTTTCCACAAGTTAGCCCGAACTTCCGGTGTTTGTGAGCGCAAGTCATTGACGTGACTCGACGGGCGCATCGCGTTCTGCCTACGCGGCGATTTTGAGGCCGAGGAGATCGAAGGCGCGG
>NZ_JBKQOT010000101.1:0-6879 GCF_052145395.1 Roseiarcus sp. | reverse complement strand
CCGCCGACTGGGCGGAGGGGAGCGCAAATGCGCTGGGCCGGGGACGAGCCCATGGATACCCCTCCGTCCATTTGTTGCCGAAACGCCGCCCGGTCGGGGGCGGCGCGCCGGATCCTCATGACGCGCGGGTCGGCAAGGCGAGGAATCGCTCGCCGTCGTCCGACTTCACGCGAAACAATACGCTCCTCTTTCCGTCGCTCTTGGCGGCGTCGATCTCGTCGGCGACCTGCGACGGCCTGCTGACCGCCTTGCCGCCCACCTCGAGGATCACGTCACCGCGCCTCAGGCCTTCGTCCGCCGCGGGACTGTCGGGATCGACGTCGGCCACGACGACCCCGTCGTCGCCGCGATTGGCGCGCAGCGTCAGGCCGAGCTTGGCCAATTCCGTCGCGTCGCCGCCGCGGGCGTCCGGTTCCGCGTCGGGCGCCGCCTTTGCCGTCTTGTCGGCCGGCATCGTCGCGACCGCCACGTCGAACGTCATCGGCGCGCCATTACGGATCAGGGCGATGGAAACCGTCTTGTTGGCGCCGGTCGCCGCGATCCGGCGCGCGAGATCGTGAGGATCGCCAACGGTCTCCCCGTTGACCGCGGTGATGACGTCGCCGCTTTTCACGCCCGAGGACTCGGCCGGAGAATTCTTCTCCACGTCCGCGACCAGCGCGCCGCTGGCGCTCTTCAGTCCAAGGCTGTCGGCGATATCCTGCGACACGGCCTGGATCTGAACCCCGATCCAGCCTCGCGTCACGACGCCGTTCGCCTTGAGCTGATCGACGACATTCTTGACGACGTCGCTGGCGATGGCGAAGCCGATGCCGACGCTTCCGCCCGACGGCGAGAAGATCGCGGTGTTGACGCCGACCACCGCGCCCTCGGCGTTGAAGGTCGGACCGCCCGAGTTGCCGTGATTCACCGGCGCGTCGATCTGCAGGAAGTCGTCGTACGGTCCGGAACCGATGTCGCGGCCGCGCGCCGACACGATGCCCGCCGTGACGGTGCCGCCGAGCCCGAACGGATTGCCGACCGCGATCACCCAGTCTCCGACCCGGGGCGGCCTGGCCGCGAAGGTCACACAGGGGTAATTGCCGCCCTCCGCCTTCAACAAGGCGAGATCGGTTTTCTTGTCGACTCCGATCACCTTGGCCGGCATGACCTTGCCGCCTGACAAAGTGATGGTCACTTCGCTGGCGTGATCCACGACGTGATTGTTGGTGACGATGTAGCCGTCGGACGAGATGAAGAAGCCCGACCCCTGCGCCATGGTCAGGTGGCGACGCCGCGCCGTATCCCCGTCGCCGGGCAGACCGAAGCGCCGGAAGAAGCGATAGAACGGGCTCCCGGGCGGGAAGTCCGGAATGCTATTCGAGTCCTCGTCGTCGCTCTGCTCGCCGTCGACGATCTTGACCTTGACGGAAACGACCGCCGGTTCGACCCGATCGACGATGTCCGCGAACGATCCCGGGCCAGCGGGCGGCTGCGCCGCGGCGGCGCCGTTCATCGCCGTCGCAGCGACAGCATGCGCAGGATCGAACGCCTTCTCCATCGCCGCGCCGCCGAAGGCCGCGCAGGCGACAGCGCCGAGCAGCACCCGGCGTGGAGACAAAGATCGACCGATGGAGCGCATCGTTGAATCCGGCAAGATGGGCGCACGAGGAATCGGCGTCCCTTCGCTTCAATCATTGTCTCCGCCCCCTAACCTCAGCATGGCCTGAATATGAAAGCTTCGTAATGTTGACGTTCTAGGGTCGGAGCCTTTCTTGCTGGTTCTCGAGCGCCGGTCGCGCTTCCCAAGGCCCAGGGCGGCTGATAGCAGCGCAGTCCATGACCGAACCGGCTGTCGCCCTTCGCACAACCCTTTCCGCCACGTTGATCGGCTTCGGCGCAATCGTGCTGTGGTCTTCGCTCGCGCTCCTGACGGCGCTCTCCGGCGCCGCGCCGCCGTTCGAACTGGCGGCGCTGACTTTCTCGGTCGGGGGCCTCTGCGGAATCATCTACGCCGCAGCGCGCGGACGCCTGTCGGCCCTCGTCCAGCCGTCGCGCGTGTGGGCTGTCGGGATTGGCGGCCTGTTCGCCTACCACGCGCTCTATTTCGCCGCCCTCCGCCGCGCCCCGCCCGCCGACGCGAGCCTGATCGCCTATCTCTGGCCGCTGCTGATCGTGCTCTTTTCGGCCGCGCTCCCGGGCGAGCGGCTCAGGGCCCGCCATGTGATCGGCGCGGCGCTCGGCTTCGCCGGAGCGGCGACTCTCTTTCTTTCCAAAGGCGCAAGCTTCGCCGTCGCGGGCGGCGCGGCGCTCACGGGCTACGGCCTCGCTCTTTGCTGCGCCTTCGTCTGGTCCGGCTATTCGGTGCTTTCCCGCAAGCTCAAGGGCGCGCCAACCGAAGCGGTTGCCGGGTTCTGCCTCGCGACCGCGGCGCTCGCGGCCGCCTGCCACGCGGCGTTTGAAACGACGGTCGTTCCCGAAAACGTGGGCCAGTGGCTCGCGATCCTCGGCCTCGGCCTCGGACCCGTCGGCCTTGCCTTCTACGTCTGGGACTACGGGGTCAAGCACGGCGACATCCGCCTGCTTGGCGTCGCGTCTTACGCCGCCCCGGTCCTGTCGACGCTGATTCTGGTCGCGGCCGGCGTCGCCCCCGCGAACGGAGCGCTCGCGCTCGCTTGCGCGCTCATCGTCGGCGGAGCGGTCGTCGCTTCGCACCGGGGCTGACCGGCGATGCTCGGCATTTTTAGCGGCCGTTCGATGTGGATAAGCTTCGCGATGGCGGCGTCTGCCCGGCGCGCCGCCCGCTTTTCCGTGGACCGACATGTGGGGCGCGGCGGCGCGCCGACGACAAAAAGCCGGCCCGAAGGCCGGCTTCGCTCATGCGCGGCGCGGTCACGCTTCCGCGGTCGTGCTCTTCGGCTTCAGGACCTGACGGCCGCGATACATGCCGCTCTTCAAGTCGATGTGGTGCGGACGCCGCAACTCGCCCGAGTCCTTGTCCTCGACGTACGCGGGCGCCTTGAGCGCGTCGGCGGAGCGGCGCATGCCTCGGCGGGAGGGCGACGTTTTGCGTCTCGGAACGGCCATTGATACGACTCCAATCGGAGGGCGCGGAAGCGTGTCCTCACGCGCGGGAAAACGGGAAGGCGGGCTCTTACATGCAAACGCCCGAAAACGCCAGCCCCTTCGCGCGACAATTGGAAAGGCGCGGCGCCTGCGCCCCTCAGGCCGCGCCGCGCGTCTCGAAGGCGGCGAAGGCGATCGCCTCGCGCGGGGCGCGATCGGCCCAGAGCACGAACTGGAACGCTTGATAGTACGTCTCGCAGGCGGCGACCGCCGCTTTCACCACCGCCGCGCATTGGGCGTCGCTCGCGCTGGCCCCGCCGGCGAGGCACAGCGAATGGCGGAACATCACCAGGTCCTGCTCCCGCCAAAGGTCGAAATGGCCGAGCCAGAGCTGCTCGTTGATCAGCTGGATCAGCTCGCCGACAGCCGCGCGCTTGCGCTGCGGCGCCTTGAGATCGAACGAGCACGCCACATGCAGAGACTCCAGATCCGGAATCCAGGTGAAGGCGAGATCGTAATTCGCCCAGGCGCCGGAGACGACGATCGAAATCTCGTCCTCCTCGGCGCGGTCGAAGGCCCATTCGTTGATGGCGGCCAGCCGCTCCACGACGTCGACGGGATGTTCGGGTCGATCGTCGGCGGCAGTCTCGATCGGGCTCATCGGCACTCTTTCGGCGCGGGAAACGGAACGCGACATGACGAGGCTGAAGTCGGCGCGCTCCGACGAAGCGCCACCGCCTCTCGCCGCCCGCTCCGTCGCCGAAGCGGACCCACGGCAACCTCGATGATTCGCTGCGAATCGTAAACCCGCCCGACTCAGCCGTCCACAGAATCTGCGAAACGAATCAAGACTCTGCGAAAGAACTCGAATCCTATCAGGGCTTTGGCTCGTTCAATCTCGCCTCGAGCGCGGCGATGCGTTCGGCAAGCTTTTCGTTCTCGTCGCGAGCCCTGGCCGCCATCTCCCGCACCGCCTCGAACTCCTCTCGGCTGACGAGGTCCATGCCGGCCATCATGCGCTCGAGCTGGCTTTTGGCGAAGGTCTGCGCCTCCCGCCGCGCGCCGTCGGCAAGCCCTGCGGCGTCGGTCATCAGGCGGGAGAGGTCGTCGAAGAAACGGCTGTTTGTCTGCGGCATGAGCGGCTCCGGATTCTCGCCGGCGACGACTTGCGGGCGGCGGCGCGAACGCTATGTGGCGCGCGCCGCGGCGGCGCGCAAGGGCGGGCGGCGCCGGCTGGAGGGCGGGGTCGGCGGCCCCGCCGCTGCACGGTCCATAGCCCGTTGCCGGACGCCCTTTGGACCGCGCCCTCCAATCCGCGCCCCGATGACAGGCGCGCCGCAGCGTTGCTAGATTGGCCCGGAAGAGACCGTCGAGGAAACCCCATGCGCATCCGAGCCGCCGTCCTGAGGACAATTGGCCTTCCCCCGCCTTACACGCAGTCGCGGCCGCTCGACATTATGGAGCTCGACCTCGCCCCGCCGGGGCGCGGCGAGGTTTTGGTGCGGATCGCGGCGGCGGGCTTGTGCCACTCCGACCTTTCGGTCATCGACGGCTCGCGGCCGCGGCCCGTGCCGATGGCGCTCGGGCATGAGGCGGCCGGCGTCGTCGAGGCGCTCGGCGAGGGCGTGACTGACCTCGCCGTTGGCGATCATGTCGTGCTGGTGTTCGTGCCGAGTTGCGGCCGCTGCGCCCCCTGCGCCTCCGGGCGGCCGGCGCTGTGCGAGCCGGGCGCAAAGGCCAACGGCGCCGGGACGTTGCTATCGGGCGAGCGGCGGCTCACGTTCAAAGCCGAGCCGGTCAACCATCACCTCGGCGTCTCGGCCTTCGCCGATCACGCTGTCGTCGCGCACGAATCCTGTATCAGGATTGATATGGAGCTGCCGCTCGAACTCGCCGCCCTTTTCGGCTGCGCCGTGCTGACCGGGGTCGGTGCCGTGATCAACACGGCGAGAGTCAAGCCGGGCGCGTCGGTCGCGGTCGTCGGCCTCGGCGGCGTGGGCCTCAGCGCGGTTCTCGGGGCGAAGCTCGCCGGGGCGCGCCAGATCGTCGCCGTCGACCTGTCGGACGAAAAGCTCGCCTTCGCCCTCGCGCTGGGGGCAACCGACACCGTCAACGCGGCGTCGCCGGACGCCGCTCACACGGTGCGCGCTTTGTCCGGCGGCGGCGTCGAGGTCGCCTTCGACATGGCGGGCGCCGTGCCGGCGCTGGAGCTCGCCTATGTCGTCACCGCGCGCGGCGGGACGACCGTGACCGCGGGGCTGCCGCATCCGGACAAGCGCATGGCGCTCGCGCCCGTGACGCTGGTCGCCGAGGAGCGGACGCTGAAAGGCTCGTACATCGGATCGGCCGCGCCGTTGCGCGATGTGCCGCGCCTCATCGCCCTCTTCAAGGCCGGCAAGCTCGCGGTCGACGCGCTGCTGACGCACCGGCTGAAGCTCACCGAGATCAACGAAGGGTTCGACCGCCTGCGCGAGGGGATCGGGGTTCGGCAGGTGGTGATCTTTGCCTGAGCGCCCATATCAAGGCTCCGTGGCTGTCGGGCGTCAACGGAGTCTGTCTATGGATCGAACGGAGCAACGGACGGCCATCGTGACCGGAGCGCCGCAGGCCTGGCTCTCGTCTGCATGGTGAAGGCGGAGGGCGGCTAGCGGCGCAACTCATTTGGATTTCCTCGATCGTCCGCAGAGCGACGCTCCGGCTCCTCAAATCCTCGGGCTTTGGATGTTTGGATTTATTTGGATTTCGGGGGGGGAAGGGGGGCGTACGGGACGGGAAATCGGCAACGCAGCCTAATTAGGACTTTCCGATAAGTCATACACGCACGCGACCTACTCAACAAATCCAAATCGGATTCGCCGATTCGCACAGTTCTCTTACACTATAATTGCTTATTTCGACCTGCGGCGTTGATGGATCTCGCCGGTGCTTCTTGAGCCGGTGGGGCCGTAAGAAGCGCCGGCGGAGCTACCCGTGCCGCCCACGGGGGAGGCTGAGTTCGTTCGGCGAAGGGGTGTTCCCGCCCAACGGCGAAGTGACACCGGGGGGGTGACCAGGGGCAGAGGGGGAGCTGCTGGAGGGACCGCTCGAACCGCTGGAGGAGCTACCCGAACTGCCGGAGGAACCGCTCGAAGCGCTGGAGGAACTCCCCGAACTGCCGGAGGAACCGCTCGAACCGCTGGAGGAGCTCCCCGAACTGCTGGAGGAACCGCTCGAAGCGCTGGAGGAGCTCCCCGAACTGCCGGAAGAACCGCTCGAACTGCTGGAGGCGCTAGCGGAACTACTGGAGGAACCGGTCGAACTGCCGGATGAGCTGCCAGAGGCGCCCGAGGAGCCCGCTGCTCTAGCGAGGAACACCCAACCGTGATTACTTGCTTTGATCGGTAGGAAATTGGCAGGCCAACTCTCGCCTCCGCAGAATTGCAGTGTCACGAGGACTGATGCGGCTGTTAGCAGCTTTCTCATTTAACTCTCCATCAAATATACATTTACGATTGGTATCCGTGAGGAGCCGCTGAAAAGCGAGAAGCGGCGTTTTGTATTCATCTAGCCGGAGCATGGGCGCTTGCTCGGAACGAGGCAGGGAGCCCGCCCCTTTAATGACCTGGGACGCGAGCCGCGCGATCATCCCGAGCGCAATGCCGGCGACGCCTGCGACCTTTCCGAGTTCAGCGAGCGACGAAAGGTCCCTGGCGCCTCACCACGCGGATTTTGCTGGTTCCGGCCAGGTCGCCGGCAACTGAATATGCAATAATGCTACAGCAGGAAGTTGCTGTCCAGCGGTGAGGCAGCGCACACCAGGGCTCGGAAGTCGGGTTAACGACGGGTTGGCGGCTA
>NZ_JBKQOT010000100.1:0-11268 GCF_052145395.1 Roseiarcus sp. | reverse complement strand
ATGCGCAAACCACATCTCCGACGCACGCTGCCCTTCGGGCGAAGCCGTGCACGCCGCACCCCCGCCAAGACCCTTTCGCGCGACGCCCCAAGCGCCCACGTGGTTTTGGGCCTCCGTCTCTTTCCTTAAAGACAACAACGCCGCGAATATTGCGTCGTCAAGATAAAAAGATGACGGCGTTGACAAATCTTTGTCAAACAGCGCACGAGCGAGTGCGCGCTGGAAATTGTCAGCGTGGCGAACAACTCAAGGGTTGTCTGTTCTCGGGGCGCCACAGCGCGTTGCCTGGCGTGTAGTCGCTGGTTTCGCCGACGTCCCTATAGTTGCTGTTGAGCCCATTATTTCGCGGGGCCGGTTGAGGATCGAAAGGCGCGACGCTGAGAGACGTGAGATGCGCGCCTGTGGTCTGCGAAGTGATCCGCCCGCGCCCCGAAGCCGTCAACGCCGATCGCCTCTTAACGTTCGCGTGAACGGGAACGGGACGCCGACGACCCCGCGACGGGAGTTCGGCCCGTCGCCCGGTTGCGCGAATTTTCTCTCCGCTCTTCGCCTCCCCGCCCCGGTCCTGCTAAGAGGCTGGGCCTATGCCCAATCCTCGTCTCGCGGCCGCCTTCCTCGCTGCGCCCGGCGCGCCGCCTGTCGAGTGGCTCGTCTCGCCGGGCCTCACCGACTACGGCCACGCGCTCGCCGAAATGGAGGCGCGGGCGGAGGCGATCGCGACGGCCGGCGCGCCCGAACGGGTCTGGCTCCTCGAGCATCCGCCGCTCTACACCGCAGGGACGAGCGCAAAAGACGGCGACCTTCTCGACCCGCGCTTCCCCGTCTATCGCGCTGGCCGCGGCGGGCAGTTCACCTATCACGGCCCCGGACAGCGCGTCGTCTACGTCATGCTCGACCTCAGGCGCCGCCGGCCGGACGTCCGCGCCTATGTCGCCGCGCTGGAGGGTTTTTTGATAGGCGCGCTCGCGGCCTTCGGCGTCGCGGGCGAGACGCGCGAAGATCGGGTCGGGGTCTGGGTCGCCCGGCCCGACAAGCCGCGCGCGGCGAACGGCGCGCTCGCCGAGGACAAGATCGCAGCGATCGGCGTCCGGGTGCGGCGCTGGGCGACGTTCCACGGCATCGCGCTCAACGTCGCCCCAACGCTATCGCATTTCTCCGGCATCGTCCCGTGCGGGATCGCGGAAGCCCATTACGGCGTCACCAGCCTCGCCGACCTCGGCCGCGCCGCGACCATGGAGGATGTGGACGCGGCGCTCCGGGCCTCGTTCGAGGCGCTGTTCGGGCCCACGGTTGCGTTTGCAGGGGACGTCCCCCTGCCCGCTTCGGGGTGAGGCGACGCGAGCGGCGATGCTCTTTCCTTCTTACCCAGCGCGCCGGGCCTTCTGGAGCCGCGCCTACGCCCGTCGCCGGCTCGGGACCGAACGCGCGGCACCCCTCGCGCCGCTCCACTACGCGCTCGTCGGCGAGCGTCTCGGCTACCGCCCGAACGGCTTCTTCGATCCGCGCTTCTATCGTGAGCGCGCGTCCTTGAGCGGCGGGGCGAGCGACCTTCTCGGCCAATACCTTTCACGGGCCGACGCGCCTCAGCCGTCGGCCGAGTTCGATCCCGCCTGGTATGTCGGGCACAATCCAGACTGGCGCGCGACCCACCCGCATCCTTTCCTGCATTTCCTGGAGGTCGGCCTGCCGAACGGACGGCGGCCGAGACCCGACATCGACATGGCCTTCGTCCGCGACGTGATCCGCGGCAAGGGCCGGTCGGTTGAGGAGGCCGCGATGCGGGTCTTCGATCCTAAGCCGCGCGACGGCGACATGAAGCCTCCGCTGTGCCGCGAAGAGCTCCGGGCGAGGCAAGACCGATTCTACGCCGACTCGCGCCTGCGGATCGAACGCGAGGTGAACAGGAGCGGCCGCGACCTGCTCGTCTTCGTCCAGTGCGGACGCGGTTTTGACGCGCCCTGGCTCGCCGGCCGACGCGATTACGACGTCCTGCTGAACCACTATCAGGAGGCCGAGCCGAATCCGCGCGCCGACACGCTCGTCTTCCAGGCGGGGACCAAGACGACGGCGATCCGCCGGCTGCTCGCAGAGCGCCCCGACCTTTTGCTGCGCTACGAGGCCGTGCTCTTCCTCGACGACGACGTGGAACTCGGCGCGGCGGACATCGACGCGCTGTTCGCCGCGCTGCCTAGGGAAAAGCTCGACCTCGCGCAACCGGCGCTGACCGCCGACTCCGAATCGGCCTGGCCCTTCCTCAAACGGCCCGACGCGACTCGCGGGTTCTTCCGCGTGTCGACTGTCGAGATCATGGCCCCGCTGATGACCCGCCGGGCGTTGCAGGCTGCCGGCTGGGCGTTCTCGGAGACGGTCAGCGGCTGGGGTACCGACCTCGTGCTCGGCCCGGCGGTCCGCACGGCGTTCGGACCCGACAGCGTCGGGGTGATCGGATCGGTCGCCGTGCGGCACGCCCGCAAGGTCGACATGACCGGCGGTGCCTACTACGCCTATTTGCGCCGCTACGGGATCGATCCGTCGCACGAGGCCAATCGCGTCGTCGCCGACTTCGGCGTCGAGCGTTATCTGCGGCTGCTCGCGCCCGGCGAAGCCGGCCCCATGCTTCGCCTCGGAAGCGACAATCAGAACGCCGAGGCGCCCTCGTGCGGCGATTCGCCGCCAGCGGCGACACGGGGAACCTGATATCGCAACGGTCAGCCAAGTTGCTCGGCAGCGACGAAGACAGCGAAGGGGCGTGAGAGATGGCGCGGCTCGGGCTGGAGACGCATCAGGTCGACGGCGATGTCTACCGGCGAACGCTTCTCCATTTCCGCGATGCCGGCGTCGTCCTGCCGACCTTCGGTGAGCTAAATGATCCGGCGACGATTCCGGCGGCGATCGCTCGCCGCCTCGTCGACGTCGACCCGGACGCGCCCCATCCCATGAACCTCTTTCGCGTCCACTGGTTCAACGACGCCTCCCGTCGAGGCCTCGCGCCGACCCCCGGCGCGATCGAACTCGCGCCGGAGCTGACCGGCTCTCCCGCACGCATCGTGCTCGCGCTCGGCGAGCGATTTCCGATGATTCGCGCCCACAAGGTGCTCGCCGCCTACGGCTGCCTCGCGCCGCGCGTCGTCACCGGCCAGTTCGACCCGACGCGCCACCGCGCGATCTGGCCCTCGACCGGCAATTACTGCCGCGGTGGGGTCGCCATCTCGCGCATCCTCGGCTGCCGCGGCGTCGCAGTCCTGCCGGAGAACATGAGCCGCGAGCGCTTCGACTGGCTCGAGAAGTGGGTCGCCGAGCCTTCCGACATCGTCCGCACGCCGGGCTCGGAGAGCAACGTCAAGGAGATCTACGACGCCTGCGCGGCGCTGGACCGCGATCCGGCGAACATCGTGTTCAATCAGTTCTGCGAATACGGCAATTACCTCGTGCACCGCCTGTGCACCGGCGCCGCCCTCGAGCGCGTCTTTCACAAGTTCGCCGAGGGCCGCCCTCGCGCAAAACTCGCGGCCTTCGTCTCCGCCACCGGATCGGCGGGCACGATCGCGGCGGGCGACCATCTGAAGAGCGCGTATGGCGCGCGCATCGCCGCGGTCGAGGCGGTCGAATGTCCGACCCTGCTCTATAACGGCTTCGGCGAGCACAACATCCAGGGCATTGGCGACAAGCACGTCCCGCTGATCCACAACGTGATGAACGCCGACGCCGTCGTTGGCGTCAGCGACCACGCGACCGACACGCTGCTGACGCTGTTCAACACCGACGAAGGTCGAAAGTATCTCGTCGAGCGGCGCGGCGTCGATCCGGCGCTCGTCGCCGCGCTCGGCGCCTTCGGCATTTCCAGCATCTGCAACATCGTCGCCGCGGTGAAGCTGGCGAATTCTTTCGACCTTGGTCCGGACGACGTCGTCCTGACCGTCGCGACCGACAGCGCGGACATGTACGGCAGCGAGGTCGTGAAGGCGACGAGGCGCTATTTCGGCAACCGTTTCGACGCGGTCGCCGCCGGCGAGACCTGGGGGCGCTTCATGGCGGGCGCGGGCGTCGACCACGTGCTCGAACTCAGCCATGTCGATCGCAAGCGAATCTTCAACCTCGGCTATTTCACCTGGGTCGAGCAGCAGGGCGTGTCGCTCGAGGATTTCTCGGTGCGGGCGAAGCAATCGTTCTGGGACGGCCTTCTCAACCTCGCGCCCGCCTGGGACGCGATGATCGAACGCTTCAATGCGGAGAGCGGCGTCGCCGCTCGGCTCAAGTGACCCGCGAGACGTCAGCCTCGCTGCTCTTCGTCTGCCACGGCTGCGGCGCCGTCGTCGACCCCGCGCGCGCCTTCCCGTTCGCCTGTCCCAACGCGCGCGCGGGCGACGACATCGACCACGTGCTCGTCGCCCCGCGGGAAGCGCCGGACCCCGGCGCCGGAGCCGAGGACGACCCGTTTCTGCGCTACCGGCGCTGGCTTTCGCCCTATCGTCTCGCGCGCGCCGCCGGCCTATCGGACGATGCTTGGCATGACGTCGTCGGCGAACTCGACGAGGCGCTGAAGGCGGTCGATGATCGCGGCTTTCGCCGCACGCCGTTCGTCCGGCAGCCGGCGCTCGCCGCCGCGCTCGGGCTCGCCGGGCCGCTGTGGGCCAAGGACGAGACGCGCAATATCTCGGGTTCGCACAAGGCGCGCCACCTGATGGGCCTGATGCTCTATCTGCGCGTCCTGGAAATCTCCCGCCTCCCCCTCGGGGCGGACTTGCGCGCCCGCAGGCTGGCGATCGCCTCCTGCGGCAACGCCGCGCTCGCCGCGGCCGTGATCGCGCGCGCGGCGGACTGGCCGATCGACGTGTTCATCCCCCCGGACGCGGAGCGAAGCGTCGTGCGACGCCTTCGCGACCTCGGCGCCGACGTCGAAACCTGCATACGCCGCCCGGGCGAGACCGGCGACCCTTGCGTCCACGCCGCGCGCCGCGCAGTCGACCGAGACGCGATCCCGTTCGGCGTGCAGGGACCGGACAATGGCCTTGCGGCGGAAGGCGCGCGCACGCTTGCCTTCGAGATGGCCGAGACGCTCGCCGCCGAGGGCGCCGAACTCGACGTCCTTTATGTGCAGGTCGGCGGCGGCGCGCTGGCCAGCGCGCTTGCACAAGGTTTTGCGATCGCCGCGGGGGTGGGGCTCGTTGGCCGCGTCCCGCGTCTGATTGCGGTACAGGTGGCGGGATGCGCCCCGCTGGCGCGCGCATGGAAGCGTCTCGACGGCGTCGCGCTCGAAAAGGCGGTCCGCAATCGGTCGCGCTTCATGCAGCCGTGGGACAGCGTTCCTGCGAGCCTCGCCCACGGCATCCTCGACGACGAGACCTACGACTGGTGGGAAGTCGTCAAGGCGATGCGCGAGACCGGCGGCGAGGCGGTCGTGGCGGACGAAGTGGCGATTGAGCGGGCGCTCGAATACGTTCGGGCGCACACCGACGTTCGCGCTTCGGCAACCGGCGCGGCCGGCCTTGCCGGCGCGCTCGCGGCGCACGGCGCCCACGGCGCGGCGGCCGCGGTTGTCCTGTCGGGCGTCGAAAGAGGCGCAGAAGGATGAGGCGAGCAGCAACCGTTCTCCCTCGCCCCGCTTGCGGGGAGAGGGCCGGGGTGAGGGGCTTCGCCAAGCTCTATCGCTCCGCGCCGAGCTGCGCCAACCTCAGCCGCTCGGCGCAGCCCCCCATCCGGCGCTTCGCGCCACCTTCTCCCCACGCGCGGGGAGAAGGGAAACCCGGGGCATCACCATAGCCATGGTCCAGCTCTCTCCCGTTCCCTTCGACGTCCAGATCGGCCGCATGTTCCGCGAGCTGGAAGAGAAGCGGTCGGTTTTCGATCTTCCGGCGCAGCGTTTCGTCACGGCGTACCCTGGACGCGACCTTTCCGTCGCCTTCCGCGACCGTCGCGCCGCGACGCCCTTCGGGCCGGCTGCGGGGCCGCACACCCAGATGGCGCAGAACATCGCGCTTTCGTGGCTCGCGGGCGGCCGGGTGATCGAATTGAAGACCGTGCAGGTCAACGACGCGATCGACGTGCCGCGGCCGTGCATCGACATGGCGACCGTCGGCTTCAACGTCGAATGGTCGCAGGAGCTCACCGTCCAGCAGTCGCTCGAGGAATACGTCAAGGGCGCGATGCTGATCGAGATGCTCAAAGCGTCCGGAATCGGCCAGGGCTTGAGCGAGACGGTGTTCGACATGAGCGTCGGCTACGATCTCGCCGGGATAAAGTCGGCCAAGGTGCAAGGCTTCCTCGAAGGCATGCTGGACGCGACCGCGGTCGTCGACCGATTGCGGGCAAAAATCCCGGCGCCGTGGAAGAAATTCCGCGACCTGCCGTTCCCGACCCGCATTTCCGACTCGTTGACCCTGTCGACCTTCCACGGCTGTCCGCCCGGCGAGATCGAAGCGATCGTCACGCATCTCATCGGCGACGTCGGCCTCGACGTCGTGGTGAAACTCAATCCGACGCTGCTCGGCCGCGAAGCGGTCGACGAGATCCTGCACGGCAGCCTCGGTTACCACGACATCGTGGTTCCGGACCGGGCGTTCGCCGAGGACGCGAAATGGGACGAGGTGGTGGAGACCACGGAACGCCTCGCCGCCTATGCGTCGGCGCGCGGGCGCGGCCTCGGGGTGAAATTCTCGAATACGCTGGTGGTCGAGAACAATCGGGACTTCTTCCCGGCGAGCGAGCCAGTGATGTATCTCTCCGGCCCGCCGCTGCATCCGCTGGCGATTGCCCTGACCGCCCGCTTCCGGAGCGTCTTTGGCGACCGCCTGCCGGTTTCGTTTTCCGGCGGCGTCGACGAGGGCAATTTCGCCGACACGGTCGGCCTCGGCCTGAAGCCGGTCACCGTCTGCAGCGACTTTTTGAAGTTCGCCGGCTACCGCAAGGGGTGGCGCTACTTTGCCCAACTCGTCAAGCGCATGGACGCAGTCGGGGCGAAGGACATCGACGTCTTCGTGCTCAAGGCGCACGGCCAGGCCGAGGCCGCGCTCAACGATCTCGGCCTTTCTGAAGAGCGCGCCGCCGCGTGCCGCGCCGCGCTTGCCGGCGGCGATCCGCGCGCCGCCGCGGGCGACGCGTTCGCGGCCTGGGTCTCGGCGGCTCGTGTACGGAACAGCGCCGTGTACGCCGAGCGCGCGATCGCCGACCCCCGCTACAGCGCCGAGGAAAACGCGACGCCGCCGCATAAGGTCGGCAGCACGCTCATGCTTTTCGACTGCCTGGCCTGCGACAAGTGCATTCCGGTCTGTCCCAACGACGCCAACTTCAGCTTCTCGATCCCGCTGGGCGACACCCAGGTCGAGCGCCTCACGCCGACGGAAGGCGGCTGGACGGTGGACGTTGTCGGCGCGCTCAGCGTCGTCAAGCCGCATCAGATCGGCGCCTTCGCCGATGTGTGCAACGAATGCGGGCACTGCGATATCGTATGCCCCGAGGACGGCGGGCCCTACAAGACGAAGCCGCTGTTCTTCGGCAGCGTCGCGGCTTTCGAGGCCGCGCCGAACCGCGACGGCTTCTTCGTCGAAGCGGGCGGGGGTGCGGTCATGCACGGGCGCTTCGGCGGAGAGGTCGTCCGGGTCGAAAGGAACGGCGCGCGCGTGCGCTACAGCGGCGAGGGCTTCGACGTGACCTTTGACCCGAGCGACGTGGCCGGCAGCGTCAGCGGCGCGGCCGACGCGCCGGTCGACCTCACGCGGCTCCGGATCATGCTGCCGATCCTCGACGCTGTCGCCAGTCCACAGGCAGTCAACTTCGTCAGCGCGGCGCTTAAGCGCGGCGCTCCGTAGGGCGGACCTCCGGCCTTCGGGCGGTCCTCGCCGCGCCGGCGCCCATTCAGCAGGCCATGACGCCGTTGAGGACCGCACGGACGTTCACGCGCCTTGCGCCGATCGGGTTCGGGTGGGGCGGGCCGAGGGCGGACGCTCCGCCGGACGCGGACGTCCCCTCCGCGGGCCGACCGTTCGCGGGCGCGGATTCAACGTTTTCAACGCTTTGTCGCGGGTTTCCCGGGCGTTCGATCCGCGGCGCGATTGCCTTCAACGCGTCGGTCCCGGGCTCGGCGCGCTCGGACGCGCGGGCCGGCGCCCGCGCCGCATCCGCGTCGCAGGAGGGTTGGGCCGCGGGCCCGGGCGCAGAATCAATTGTTTCAGAGGGTTGCGGTGGGTTTTCCGGGCGATCGTCGCGCCTAAGCCGGAGGCCGAGCGACGGCGCGTTTCCATCGCGAGCGACCCTCGGATCAGGTCCAGGATCAAGTCCGGGGGGTGGCGATCCAGGGGTCGTCGGGCGCTCGACGTTCTCCTGGATCGCCACGTCGCCCTGCGGGCTCCTCGCGATGACGTCGCCCCTTAGGAGTTCCGGGCGATCGTCGAGCGGGGCGTCGGGCGCAGGCGGAGGTTGCTGGGGCTCGCGAATGGAAGCAAGTATAGGATCTTCCTGCGCCGCCTCCACGCGATCCGCGATTTCCGCCGCCATCGCAACTCCGGGCGCGAAGTCAATCCTTTCAGAGTCTTGCAGAGCGAATTCCGGGCGGCAGAACATTGCCGCGCCGAACGCCATCGCTCTTTCTGCGGGCGCCCCGAACTCCCCGACTGTGATCCGAGGGGGCGGCGCGGGGCGGCGCTTCTCGGCGGCGACGAACCCGTGATAGCGGTCGAGCTCGCGCACGATTCTCACCACCCGGTCGACCGCCTTGAGGTTCATGGTCCCCATGGCGCTGTAGGCCACCAGCAGCGCCTCGTTGAGACGGCTCACCTGGATCGCCACGAATTCTTGCGGTGGCGCCGGCATGCGGCGGGCGAGAATTTCACGGATGATTGCGCGCATCCGCTTCTCGCCCACGCCGATGCGCGCCGCGATCTCGGCGACCGAAACGCCTCGGTTCAGATAGTCGACGATCAGCTGCTCCCGCTTGAATTTTTTGAGCCGCGCCACGCGCGGGTCCGCTGGCGGATCGCCGAGCGCGTCCTCCGGGGTTTTCCGGAGGGGCGGCGTCCCGCCGCCCAAAAACTCGGCGCGCCCGTCCGCTGGCGGATTGCCGGGGGCGCTCGGCGGAACGGCTTCGACACAATCGAACATGCGGCGTGCTCTCCTTCTAGTAAGGACAAAAGTAGAACACATGCGCCGGTATGGCAAGAATTTGTCGCCTTTTCCGTCGGCCGGCTCGCGCGCGAGGGAGGCCGTCCCGCTCTATCCTAACCCAACCGGAGATCGTTCCCGTCGCGCTCTATCCTTTCGCCGCCCAGTCGAGGCCCTGCTCCAGCCGGTCGTCGCCCCAGAAGAGCTCGCCGTCCTCCGTCACGAGGCTGGGGGCGCCGAAAATCCCGATCCCCGCGGCGCGGGCGCATTCGGCCCTGAGCTGCGCCTTCAAGGCGTCGTTCCCGGCGCGGGAAAGAACTGCTTGCGGATCGAGGCCGAGCTCCGCGACGAGCCCGGCGATTCGCCCGCGGTCGGCGATCGAGAGGCCCTCGCCGAATTCGGCCGCATAGACCTTTCGGCTGAATTCGGCGCGGCTCTCGCCTTCGAGGGCGAGGGCGACCCGCGCTGCGAAAAGGCTGTTCTGCGGAAAGGGCTCGGGGCGGCGGAACGGCAGGCCCGCCGCGGCGCAAATGCGCTCGAGGTCGCGCCACATGTAGCGGCCCTTGTTCGGATAGAGGTTGAACGGCGAGTCACGCCAGCCCTGGGCGGCGAAGATCGGTCCGAGCAGGAACGGTCGCCAGACGAGGGCGACGCCGCGCGCCGCAGCCAGCGCCGCGACGCGCATCGCCGCCGGATAGGAATAGATGCTGGCGAACTCGTACCAGAATTCCGCTGCGGCCATGACGCCCTCCATCGCTCAGGAAAGTCGCATGGGCGCCGCGCGGACGAAAGGCCGCTGCACGCAAAAAAAACCGCCCCGTCCGAAGACTGGGCGGGCGCGAAAGGAGGTCGCAAACGACCTCAAGGAGATCCGTGATCAGCTCCGCCCGTCACGTCATTGCGGATTTGCGGCCGGCGCCGCCGGCGTGGCCGCGGCCGGCGCCGCGCTCTTCTTCGCCTTGTGCGACTTGGTCTTGTGCGACTTGGCCTTGTGCGACTTCATCGGCGCCTTGGCCGAGGCGTCGGCCGGAGCGGCAGCCGCGGGCGCGCCGGCGGCGGGCGCCGCATTCTGGTCGGTCTGGGCGAGGGCGGCGAGGGGCGAAAGGGCGAGGGCGGCGCTGAGGCCGATGGCGGCGAATTTCTTGAGCATTGAGAGTCCTCTCTCCGTGTCGGGCTCGTCGGCCCGCGGTTGTTCACGAGGAGAGGTTGCACTCCCGTGGATGAATTGGGGATGAACGGTCGCCTTACGCGAAAGACGCCCCCGCTTTGCGGCCGCGACGCTTATGCGGCTCCCTCCGCCCCATCCGTCCCCCGGACAGGGCGGAGGCCGCCCGCGCGGGAAGAAGCTCACATCTTCTGCTGCATCTCGCCGCTCTTCATCGTGTCCGACTTCATGTTCGTCTTCATCATCGGCTTTTTGTGCATGGTATGATGGTTCATCATCGGCTTCTTCGGCGCCATGGTCTTGTCGGACATGGTCCCGCCGGACGTATCCGTCTGGGCGAAGGCGACGACAGGCGAAAGGGCGAGCGCGGCGACGAGGCTCGCGGCGGCGAAAGCTTTCAGCATAGGATTCTCCCTGGCGAGCCGTTGGGGCTCTGGGTTCCTTCGCTGCAAAAGCGATCGCTGTTACGCGTCGTGGCGAAAGATTGTTCGAAATTCGGCGGCTGCGGCGAGACGGCCCGTTTGACGGGGCGCAAGGCGGACCGCTATGGAGCGGGCCCATGTCGCACAACAGTTTCGGCCATCTCTTCCGGGTCACCACGTTCGGCGAGAGCCACGGGGCGGGGATCGGCTGCGTCGTCGACGGCTGCCCGCCGCGCCTGCCGCTGGAAGCCGCCGACATCCAGGCAGACCTCGACCGGCGCCGGCCGGGCTCGTCGCGCTTCACCACGCAGCGGCGGGAGCCGGACGAGGCGCGCATTCTTTCCGGCGTCATGACCGACGACGCGACCGGGCGGCAGGTCACGACGGGAACCCCGATCGCCGTGTTCATCGAGAACGTCGACCAGCGCTCCAAGGACTACGGCGAGATCAAGGACAAGTACCGGCCCGGTCATGCCGACTACGCCTATGACGCCAAATACGGCATTCGCGACTATCGCGGCGGCGGCCGGTCGTCGGCGCGCGAGACCGCCGCGCGAGTGGCGGCCGGGGCGATCGCGCGTAAGGTCA
>NZ_JBKQOT010000099.1:0-15956 GCF_052145395.1 Roseiarcus sp. | reverse complement strand
CGCGGTCGTTGAGGAAGGCCTGCGCAAGGTCGAGAGCTTCGCGTCGCGCTTCGGCGTGACGACGGTGGAATGGCCGACCGAGCCGTTCGACCCGTTCGCAAACGTCAATACGCCGGAGGATCTGGCGCGCGTCGAGGCGGCGTTCCCGGCGCCCTCACTCGGCGGCGACGCGCTCTGACGGCGACAGCGCGAGCGCGGCCCACCAGCCATCGATCGCTTGGCGCTTAGGCGGCAGCTTGGCGTCGAGGCCGCAGGCGAAGGCGTCCCAGGTGTCGAGATAGCGCTTCGGGACGCAGACGATCAGGGGGACGCCGTCGGCGAAGGCCCGGCCGATCTCCGCGAGCATGCCACCGCCTTCCGATTCGAGCCGCCCGAAGCGGTTGACGATGAGAAGGTCCGGCGCGGTCGCCCGCGCGGAATCGAGCCAGCGCGCGGCGACCGCGATCGCCGCCGGATCAACCCGGCAGCCGGTCGCATCGCGCCCGAGATCCTGCATGATGTCGAGCGTATCGCCGGTCACGAAATTGCGCACGCGGACGTCCTGCAGCGCGCAAGAGCCGTCGTCACAGGCGCGCTCCTGGACGAGGCCCGCGACGCGGAAGCCGGCGATGGCCACCGCCTCGACGAACGCGATTAGCGGCGGATCAGGCTCGGCGTCGCGGTCGAACACGATCGCCGCCAGCCGGCTCGCCGGCGCCTCGGTCCTTATCGTTTCGCTCGCCTCAGTCGCCATGGACGTCGCTGTTCTTGCCGCTTTTGGTGGAATACAGGAAGCAGGCGACGAACGAAAGGAGCGCCGATGCGCGCGGTCGGCTTAGCGGGATGGAGCGGCTCGGGCAAGACGACGCTGATCGCGCGACTCATTCCGGAATTGAACCGGCGGGGTCTTGCCGTTTCGACCGTCAAGCACGCCCATCACGGGTTCGACGTCGACCGGCCGGGCAAGGATTCCTACATCCATCGCGCCGCGGGCGCAGCGGAGGTCCTGGTCGCCTCGCCGGACCGGATCGCCCTCATGCGCGAGTTGCGCGGCGCGCCAGAACCTTCGCTCGCCGAGCTCCTCGCCCTTCTCGCGCCTGTCGACCTCGTGCTGATCGAAGGGTTCAAGCGGGATCCGATCGCCAAGATCGAAGTGTTTCGCGCGGCCAACGGCAAGCCGCCGCTCTACGCTAAGGACCCGCGAATCGTGGCGCTCGTCAGCGACGGCGCGCCGGCCGGCGGCCTGCCCCATGCGCAGATCGACGACATCCCGGCCGCAGCCGAACTTGTCCTGCGGTATGCGCAGCCAGTGGTCTTGTAAACGCGGTCGTTGACGTCGTTGACCGCGTCAGCCGCGATCAGCGATCGCGGTTACAATGATGTTGCGCCGTTTACTTCGGCTGATGGCTGAAGAACGACCGCGCCGGGCGGTCGCCCGCGGCCTTCGCGTCGGCCTCGCACATGTACGTCCCGTGCCGGGTGCGGGCGTAATAGCGCGTGCCCTGAAAGTGATAGACCTTCGAATTGGTGTTGACCCACACGACCTTGTCGGTCGGGCAGCGATAGCGCGCTTCAGCCTCCGTACCGAACTGTCTGGCGCCGGTCGGCGCGGGCGCGGCGTTCTGGGCCGGCTGCCACCACGGGAAGATCGATCCGCCGCTCGGGGCGGGAGCGGGGGCCGGCGCCGGCGCGGGAGCAGGCGCCATGTTCGCCGGGGAGGGCTGAGCGGCCTGCGCCTTGCAATGGGCGAGGAACTGCGGCCAGGTCGCCCCACCGGTCGTCCCCGCCGCCTGCGCCTGCTTCCACTGGCTGGCGCAGTCCGCCATGACGCTTTCGGCGTTGGCGGCGGTCGGGCCGGCGAAGGCCGCGCCAATGACAAGCGCGGCCGTCGCCGAGCGCGAAACCCAAGATACGCGCATTACTGATCCCCACGCCTCCGGCCCTTCGCGTTCCGGCTCCGACCCTAGGTGAGAATTCGCTCCCCGCCAACGCGATTGTTCAACAAATTCAGCGCCTGCGCCGCGGACCCAATCGGTCAAAGTCGCCGATAGCGCGTCTCCCCCTCCGTCGCTTCGGCCGCCACGACGCCCCGCTCGCCGAGATCCTCGAGATGCGCCCGGGTCGAGAGTCCGGCGGCGCGGGTGAGCTTCGGATCGAGGCCGACGTACACTCTCGCCACCAGATCCGGAATGGTCGCGGCGCCGTTGTGGAGCGCCGTCAAAATCGAGGCCTCGCGCTGGCGGCGGTGATGCGCCAGCGCCCGCACGTAGCGCTGCGGCTCGACGACCGGGCCGCCGTGACCGGGCCAGTAGACGCGCTCTTTGCGCGCGCGAACCTTGTCGAGCGAGGCCATATAGGCGCCCATCGAACCGTCGGGCGGCGCGACGACCGAGGTCGACCAAGCCATAACGTGGTCGCCGGAGAAGAGCGCCTCCTCCTCCAGCAGGGCGAAGCAGAGGTGGTTGGAGCAATGGCCCGGGGTCGCGACGGACTCGAGGGTGAAGCCGCGCCCTCCGAAGCGCTCGCCGTCGCCGAGAACGACGTCGGGCGCGTAGGCGCGGTCGTGCGACGAATCGAGGCCGTCGGTTCCGTCGCCCTTGGGCTCGAACGGCTCGGCGCCGACGATCTTCGCGCCGGTCGCCTCGCGGAGCCGGCCGGCGAGGACGCTGTGGTCCCGGTGGGTGTGGGTGACGAGGATGGTCTCGACCGTCTCGCCCGCGACCGCGGAGAGGATCGCCGCCAGATAGGAATCTTCGCCGGGGCCAGGATCGAGGACCGCGACCGCGCCTCGTCCGACGATATACGTACATGTTCCATTGAAAGTGAAGGGCGAGGCGTTCGGCGCGATGAGGCGGCGCACGAGCGGCGAAAGTCGCGTCAGCTCGCGCGGGGGCGGCTGCCGCGCGCCCGCGAACAGATCGGGTTCCGGCTCGTCGGCCACGCGCTAGCTCCTTCCGCCCCTGCGACGTACGATCGCCTTGTCATGATAGCCGGTCGCGGATAAGACGCGAAGCCTAACCCAGACACGTTCGGAGATCCCATGACCGCCGCCCTCGACGCCACGCTCGTTTCAACTTTGTGGCCCGCCCGCCGGACCGCGCGGCTGGCGCGCAACGCGGCGCTCGTCGTCGGAGGCGCGCTGGCGCTCGCCGTGTCGGCCAAGATCCAGGTTCCCTTCTATCCCGTGCCGATGACCTTGCAGACGCTTGTGGTTCTCGTCCTGGCCGCCGCCTGCGGCGCGCGGGTCGGCGCGGCGGCGGTTGCGCTCTACCTGATCGAGGGCCTGCTTGGCGCCCCTGTCTTTGCCGGCGCCGTCGCCGGTCCCGGCTACATGGCGGGCCCGACGGGCGGCTATCTGATCGGCTTCCTCGCCGCGGCGGCGCTCGTCGGCGCCCTCGCCGAACGCGGCTGGGACCGTTCGTGGGCGTGGCTCCTTGCGGCCATGACGATCGGCCATGCGGTGATTTTCGCTTTCGGCTACGCCTGGCTCGCCGCGCTCATCGGGCCGGAGAAGGCGTTCGCGCTCGGCGTGGCGCCTTTCGTACTGGCGACCATCGTCAAGACCTTGCTCGCCTCGGCGCTCGTCGGCGCCGCCTGGAGCGCAGTCGCCGGGCTCCGCCGCGCATGACACGAGGCTAAACCGTGGCCGCCGAGTCCGAACGTCGCGGGCCGCCCGAACGGGCGGCCTTCGCGAAATTCGTGCCGATCGCGACGCGGTGGAGCGACAACGACGCCTACGGCCATCTCAACAACGTCGTCTATTATTCGCTGTTCGACACGGCGGTGAACGCGATCCTGATTGAAGCCGGCCTGCTCGACCCGTCGGCGAGCCCGATCGTCGGTGTGGTGGTCGAGACCAGCTGCCGCTACTTCTCCAGCCTGAGCTATCCGGATCTCGCCGAGGTCGGCGTCGCGGTCGAGCATCTCGGCCGGACCTCGGTTCGCTATCATCTCGGCGTGTTCAAGGCCGGCGCGCCAACCGCCGCTGCGGCCGGACGCTTCACCCACGTCTACGTCGATCGACAGACCAACCGTCCGTTCCCCATTCCCGAGGCGCACCGGGACCTCATGGAGACGATGATCGTGGGGTGACGCGCGCCCGCGCGGTCCCGCTGAACGTGTCAGGTTTTCGCGGCGTCCGGCATGTTGGCGCATTCCCAAGATGAAGAGCCGGCTGCCGGACTTGATCCGCCTCGCGGTTTGAGGCATAGGAGCGCCTCCGAATTCCTCCGCCGTGGGTCTTTCCCCGCGGGAAGAACCATTGGTGAATGTCGTGAAAGTTCGTAACTCGCTCAAGTCCCTGCGCAATCGCCACCGTGACAACCGTCTGGTGCGCCGCAAGGGGCGCGTCTACATCATCAACAAGACGCAGAAGCGCTTCAAGGCCCGCCAGGGCTGACCCGTTAACGTTTTGACGGGCGCCGGGGCGTGCGTTAGGCTCGCCTTATGAAGCTCCTTGCGACGACGGCGCTCGTCGGCGCGCTGGTCTGGGCGGCGTTCGCCGCCGGCTCGGGCGCGTTCGCGGCTGAGGACGCGCAGCGCCGCGATCCGCAGGCGCAGGCGCCCGCGCCGAAGACGCCGGCCGAGATCCGGGACGAGCTCTATGCTCGGCTCGCCGCCTCCAATGACGCGGACGAGACGGAAGGGCTCGTCGGGCTGTTGTTTGCGTCTTACGGCCGGTCCGGCTCGGACACAGGCGACCTGCTGATCGAGCGGGCGCGGACGGCGATCGCCGCGCAGGACTACGACGCCGCCGGACAGATCCTCGACGCGGCCGTCGCGTTCATGCCCGATCGGGCGGAAGCGTGGAACGCACGCGCCACCCTGCGCTATCTCGACGACGACTACGACGGCTCGATGGCGGATATCGCCGAGACCCTGAAGCGGGATCCGCGCCATCTCGGGGCGCTGATGGGCATGGCCAGCATCCTCGAGGCCCGCGACAAAAAAAAGGAGGCGCTCGAGGTCTGCGAGCGCGCCCTGGCGCTCGCGCCGCACTGGAAGAACGCGGAGGAGGCGGCCGGCAAGCTCAAGGCCGAGATCGCCGGGCAGGAGCTGTGAGTCCCGGCGTTCTCGCGAGCGCCTTGAGACAGTCGTGACGATCGTTCTTTTCCTTCTGATCCTGATTGGTTCGCTCAGCGCGCTGACCGCCGTTGAGACGCGCCGCATCGAGCAGCGCTATCCCCCGGACGGAACGCGGGTGGAGATCGGCGGCGGCGCGATCCGCGTGCTCGAGAGGCCGGCGGAAGGCGAAGAGCGCGGCGCGATCCTTCTCATTCACGGCGCCTCCGGCAATGCCGCCGACCTGTTCGTTGCGGTCTCGGCCCGGCTGAGCCGCGCCGGGTTCCGCGTGCTCAGCTTCGACCGGCCCGGCCATGGATGGAGCGACCGGTTTGGCGGCCGCGACGCCGCCTCGCCTGTGGTTCAGGCCGAAGCGCTGCGGCGGGCTGCGCAAAAGCTCGGCGTCGCTCGCGCGGTGGTCGTCGTCCATTCGCTTGGCGGGCTCGCAGGTCTCGCCATGGCGCTCCATCATCCCGATTTCGTCCGGGCGCTCGTCCTGATCGCGCCGGTGAGCCACCCCTGGCCCGGCGGCGTCGCCTGGTACTACACGCTCGGCGCCCATCCGTGGCTCGGGCCGCCGTTCTGCCGGCTGGTCGCTCCACCCGCTGTGCGGCTCAGGATGCGGGCGGCCGTCGCCGGCGTCTTCGCGCCGAACCGGCCGCCGCGCGACTTCATCGAGTTCACCCGGCTGCCGCTGCTGCTGCGCCCGCTTCATTTCCGCGCCAATTGCGAAGACGTCGCCTACGCCGCGGCGGCGGTGGCGGCGCTCTCGCCGGGATACGGCGCGATCCGCGCGCCGACCGAGATCGTGACCGGAGACTCGGACGGCGTCGTCTACGCGCACATCCATTCGGAGGGCTTGGCGCGCGACATTCCCGGAGCGCGGCTGACCACGCTCGCGGGCGTCGGGCATGCGCCCCATCACGTCGCCCCGGACCGGGTTGTGGGGATCATTCTCGCGGCCGAGCAGAGGGCCGCCGAACGGGAAGCCGCTTTCGCCACGGCCTCAGGCGTGAACGACCTTACGGCTTGAACGCCGCCGCGGCGGCCGCCCGCGTCGCTTCGCGCGCCGCGATCGCCTGCTCCAGCCGCTCGATCTCGGTCCTGAGGAGCGCAATGCGCTCGGCGAGTTCGGGCGCGGAAAGGTCGTCGAGATTCTGGCCGATCTCGTGCGCGGCGGGCGCCTTTGGCTTCGTCCCGAATACGGATGCTTCGTCGAAGTCGGGCATGGGGTCCTTTAGGCTCACGTGGCGGCGATGAAGCCGCCGCCGAGCACGCGCGCGCGCGGGTCGGGGGAATCGTAGAAGACGCAGGCCTGTCCCGGCGACACGCCGGTCTCCGGCTCGATGAATTCGATCTCGCCGTCGGGGGTCAGCAGCGCCGGCGCCGGCGGCCGCGTCGAGCGCACCCGCGCCGCGATCATGAGCCCGTCCGCCGGCAAGTCGGCGAGCTCGCCGTCGCCGATCCAGTTGACGGAGCGCAGCTTGAGCCGGGTCCGGGCGAGCGCCGAGCGCGGGCCGACGACCACACGCGCGCGCTTGGCGTCGAGCGCCACGACATAGAGGGGATACGTCGAGGCGATTCCCAGGCCGCGCCGCTGGCCTATGGTGTAATGGACGATGCCCGCGTGGCGGCCGAGCACGCGCCCCTCGACGTCGACGATATCGCCCGGGGTCGCGGAGCCCGGCATCAGCCGCTCGATCATGTCGCTATAGTGCCCGGCGGGCACAAAGCAGATGTCCTGGCTGTCGGCCTTCTCGGCGTTGATCAGACCGAACCGGCGCGCAAGCTCACGCACCTGCGGCTTGGGCATTGCCCCGAGCGGAAAGCGGAGGCGCTTGAGCTGCTCGCGCGTGGTGGCGAACAGGAAATAGCTCTGGTCGCGCTCCGCGTCTGCGGCGCGGTAGAGCGCCTGCCCGCCGCGGCCGTCGTCGCGCGCGACGACGTAGTGGCCGGTGGCGAGCAGGTCCGCCCCGAGGTCGCGCGCCGCGCCGAACAGGTCGGCGAACTTCATGTGCTGGTTGCACGCGACGCAGGGGATCGGCGTCTCGCCGGAAACATAGGCGCGCGCAAAGGGCTCGATCACCTTCTCGCGGAAGCGGGCCTCGTAATCGAGCACGTAATGGGGGATGCCGATCCGGGCCGCGACGTCGCGCGCGTCGTGGATGTCCTGGCCGGCGCAGCAGGCGCCCTTGCGGTGGGTCGCTGCGCCGTGGTCGTAGAGCTGCATGGTGACGCCGACGACGTCGTAGCCCTCGGCGGCGAGCAGCGCCGCGACGACGGAGGAGTCGACGCCGCCCGACATCGCGACCACCACACGGGTCTCCGCCGGCGGCTTGTCGAGTCCCAGACTGTTCTGCGCGCCGTCCGGGACGTGCGCAAGCGAAGTCGCGAGCATTCGGATCTCACCCCGGCGAAACCACCGGTCCAGACGTTCAATTGGGCCTTCAGCCCGCAAAGGCAAGTCCATAGCCGAAAACGGCGCCCGCCGCCAGTTTCGCAGACATACGGGCTGCTGGCCCCCGTCTCGGGCATCGAGCCTCGGGCGTCCGCGGAGCAAGGCGCTTTCGAGCGCCGTCCGGCGGCATTCAGCACCCGTCCGGCATACGTTCGACACGCGTTCGGCGCTGGATTTGACCCTTTTATTCACCCGTGAATCGGGCCTTTTCAACGCGTTGCACTCGAGTTCGCGAAAAATTCGTTCCTCGCGAATTTCTTTGTTATCCGGCCCACCCCGGGTCATGAGCCGCGTCCGTCCAAGACGGCGTCGATGCGGTTCCGCTTCGTCTGAGACCCGCCTGAAGGGATCATACCGGAATTTCTCTTTTTTCGCAATCAAGTTTCGCGCCCATCGCCATTTCACGCGGGCGAAGAGCGCCCCACTGTAGGCCTGTTTACCGCCTCCCGGTTTGAGAGCGTTTGCGCTGCCGCAAAACGGACGAAAGCGAGACGGCGCCTTTCCCGGGACGTCGGGCATCGGGCGACACATCCGTCAACCCTTTATATTCACCCTCGCGGACGCAATAACGAGGTGCCGGGCAGGAAATTGGCTCGCGTTTTGAGACACAACCGCACGGTTTTCGGCCTCTGCCATTTAGGTAAATTTAAAAGCCCGCGCCTATCGTCTCCCTGTCGAGTCGAGCGTACGAGTGAGCGTTCCATGAGCGAAGGCATGCGGCCGAGGGTCAAATACGTGATCGGTCCGGACGGTAGTCCCTTGACCGTGGCCGACCTGCCGCCGCCCAACACTCGGCGCTGGGTCATTCGCCGCAAGGCGGAAGTCGTCGCGGCCGTGCGCGGCGGGCTCCTGTCGCTCGAGGACGCCTGCTCGCGCTATACGCTGACCGTCGACGAATTCCTGAGCTGGCAGGTGTCGATCGATCAGTTCGGCTTGCCGGGCCTGCGCACGACAAGGATCCAGCAATACCGGCAATAACCGGCGATCGCGGCGGCCGTCGGTCGCGTTGCACAACCTCTCAGACCCCAACATAATCAGAGCCCAGCATACGACGTGAGACCGACGCCGGCGCCGCAGCTTCGCCGGCGAGGGATTCTCGCCAAGCGGGCCGTCGCCCGCCGCAGGCCGTTCTGGATTGTCGCGGTTCCTCCCTTATATAGTCCCATAGGAGGCGGAGCCCGGGCCTATGATCGTGACGCGCAAGCTGGCGGCGATTCTGGTCGCCGACATCGTCGGGTACTCGCGGCTCGCCGGTGCGGACGAGGACCGCATCCTGGCGCGCCTCAGGGCGTTGCGCAGCGACCTGATCGACCCGAGCATCTCGGTTCACAACGGCCGCGTCGTCAAACGCACCGGCGACGGCGTGCTGGTGGAGTTCCGCAGCGTGGTCGACGCGGTCCGATGCGGGATCGAGATGCAGAACGGTCTCGTCGAGCGCAACGCCGGCCTGCCGGACGACCGCCGCATCCAGTTTCGCATCGGGATCCATCTCGGCGACGTGGTCGAGGAGGCCGACGGTGACCTGATGGGCGACGGCGTGAACATTGCCGCACGGCTCGAGGGCATCTCCAAGCCCGGCGCGATCGCGCTCTCCGAGGACGCCTACCGTCAGGTGCGAGGGCGGATCGAATTTGCCGTGAGCGACCTCGGGCTCAAGGAGCTCAAGAACATCGCAGAGCCGCTGAGGGTCTACTCGCTTGAAGTCGGGGTGCCGGCGGAGGCCCGACCGGCCCCGCTCGAATCGCCGCCGCAGAAATCCGGCCCGCCGCGCGGGTCGATCGTCGTGCTGCCGTTCGCAAGTCTCGGCGGCGGGGAGGAGCAGGAACAATTCGTGGACGGCGTCACCGAGAGCCTGACGACCGACCTCTCCAAGCTCGCCAACATCGTGGTCGTCGCGCGCAACACGGCCTTCACTTACAGGGGCAAGCCGGTTGAGGCCAAGCAGGTCGGCCGCGAACTCAACGTGCGCTACATCCTCGAGGGCAGCATCCAGCGCGGCGCCGGCCGGATGCGGATCAACACCCAGCTGATCGACGCGACGACCGGCAACCACATCTGGGCGGACCGGTTCGACAAGCCGATGGCGGACCTGTTCGACATGCAGGACGAGATCGTCTCGCGCCTCGCCAACCAGCTGCGCGGCGAGTTGATCGCGGCCGAGGCGGAGCGCGCCGAGCACGAGCCAAACCCCGACTCGCTCGATTACTTCTTCCGCGGCGTCGCGGCGTTCAACAAGGGCCGGCTAGAGAACGTCGAGCGGGCGAAGGAGCTGTTCGAAAAGGCGGTCGAACTCAACCCGGCCCATGTCGACGCCATCGTCGGCGTGGCGCGCGCCGAGGTTCTGTTCGCGCTCTACCGCGTGAACGAGCGCGCTGCGCGCCTTGCCTCCGCCGAGGCGCAATTGCTCAAGGGGCTCTCGATCGATCCGCGCAATCACTGGGCGCATCTCTGGCTTGGCTACGTCCAGGTGATGACGAACCGCGCCCAGCGCGGGATCGGCGAATTCGAGCGGGCGCTGAACCTCAACCGCAACATCGGCGTCGCGCACGCCTGGACGGGCCTCGCGAAGATCATGCTGGGACGCGCGGAGGAAACCGAGGCGCATATCACCGAGGCCTTCCGGATTTCGCCGATCGACGGCGTCACGTTCCTTTGGAAATATATCGACGGACTCGCGAAGCTCTACCTGGGCGCTGACGAGGAGGCGGTGGAGCTTTTCCGCGAGTCGATCGACGCCAGCCGGAATTTCCCGCTCAACCATTTCCACAACGCTGCGGCCCTCGCCCTTCTTGGCCGGCAAAGCGAGGCAGAGGCGGAAGCCAGGGCGGGCCTCGCGATCGCGCCCGAATTCACGCTTGCCGGCTTCCGCGTCACCGCCGAGAGCGACAATCCGGTCTTTCTCGCCCAGCGCGAACGGGTGATCGAGGGTATGCGGAAGGCGGGCGTTCCGGAAGGTTGAGCGGGCCCGCGCCGATTACGACATTTCTGTGACGAAGTTTGGATGGGGACTGTTGCCGAACGGGCACAGCGGCGCGTTGATTCGCCGTGCAATTCTGCTGGCGGGCGTCGCCGCTCTGTTCGTCGTTCCGGCGGTCGCGGCCGACCTGCCGACCCAAAAGGCGCCTGCGCCGGTTCCGGTCGTGACGGCGTACGACTGGACAGGCATCTATTTCGGCGGCAACCTGGGCTGGAACTGGGGCAACAGCAATTACAACGACTACAATCTTTCCACCGGCGCGTGGGTCGACAACGGCAGCGAGAACCTGAGCTCGTTCATCGGCGGCGGCCAGATCGGCTATCGCTACATGTTCCCTCAGCGCTTCGTGATCGGCGCGGAAGCCAGTCTCGACTGGAACTCCGGGAACTCGAACAGCACGGCCTCGATCGTGAAGAACAGGTATTACGAATCGACATCCTATTCGAGCGGCCTGGGCGGGCATGTGGTTGGGCAGGCCGGCTACGCCTGGGGCGACTTCCTGCCTTACATCAAGGGCGGCTGGGCCTGGACCAATTCGACCGTGACCCACTTCCAGAACTACGGCACGGTTGGCACGCTCGCCGCCGGGAGCGCCGAGCAGGCGGGGCTCTACCGCAGCGGCTGGACGATCGGCGGCGGCGTCTCCTACCACGTCTGGCAGAACTGGGAAGTTTTTGGCCAGTACATGTATGCGGACTATGGCACGGCGACCGTCAACTTCCTCTCGCCGCTGTCGCGGTCGGTGCGTACGTCGCTGACCAGCAACTCGCTCACGGCCGGCGTGAACCTCAAGTTCTGATCGGCGAGCCTCAAAGGTCCCCCACGGACGGGCGGCTTCGGCCGCCCTTTTTTACTGGCCGGTAAGCCAGGGCAGAAGCGCCGGAATGATCGCGGGCGTCACCACCGCGTTGAGGCCCATGGCGATGCCAGCGAACACGCCGGCGACCGGGTGAACGGAAAAGGCCCGGGCAGTGCCAATGCCGTGCGACGCGAGGCCGGCAGCAAAGCCCCTCGCCGCCCAGTCCGTCACCTTCAGCGCGTTCATGAGCGGGGTCACGACGACCGCCCCAAAAATGCCTGTCGCGATGACGAGGACGGCGGTCAGCGGCGGCGCGCCGCCGAGCGTCTCAGTAACGGCCATCGCCACGCCGGCCGTCACTGACTTCGGCGCGAGCGAGACGAGGACAGTATGCGGCGCGCCGAGGGCGCGTGCGACGAGCAGGGCCGAAACCACCGCAACGATCGCGCCGACGAAAAGCGCCGCCGCCATCGGCAGAAGGTTCTGCTTGACCGCCTCGAGATTGCGATAGAGCGGCACCGCGAGCGCGACGGTCGCCGGACCAAGCAGAAAGTGGACGAACTGCGCGCCGTTGAAATAGGTCTGGTAGTCCGTCCCGGTCAGCTTCAAGAGCGTCCCGATCAGCGCAACGGCGATCGCGACGGAATTGACCAGCGGATGCCGACGCGCCGCGGAGGCGAGACTCTCGGCGATCATGTAGGCGGCGAGCGTCGCCGTCAGCCAGAAAAGCGGCGTCGTCTGCAGATAAACCCAGAGGCGGAACGGCGTCATGCTTTGGCCCTCCGGCCGATCAGCCGTTTGACTCCGACAAAGACGCCGACGGTTACGACCAGCGTCAAAAGTGTCGAGACGACGAGCGAGGCCGCGAGCGCGACGCCCTGCGCTTGCAACAGCCCCATATATTGGACCACGCCGACCCCGGCGGGCACGAAGAACAGCGATAGCGTGCTGAGGAGTCCCTCGGCGGCGCGGCCGACCTCGCTCTTCGCCAGTTGTTCATCGTCGAACGGCCGGAACGCCCGGTTGACCGCGAGGCCAAAAACGAGCAGCCCGAGCCCGACGACCGGACCCGGCGCGGGCAGCGCAAGCCCCCGGGCAAGGACTTCGCCGACGAGCTGGAACAGGAGCAGAATGAAGAAACCGCGGATCATGTCCGTCGTTGTCGCCGCAGGTCGCGGCGCGGTCAATGGCCCGCTCTGGTCGTGGTTACACTTCGAGCGCGGTCCGACCGGAGCTACGGCGAACCCCTCGAGATCAAGGCGACCTTGCGCAGGCGGTCGGCGTCGCTCTTGAATAACGACGCATTCGGACGAAAGGCGGCGATCGGATGGAAGCGCGCGCCGTTGCACGGGGGCGGAAGCGCGCACGAGGCCGCCCTAGCTGCCGGAGGGGCTCGCCGGTTGCGTCAGAAGCGCGACAATCACGGCAAGCGTCAGAGCGAACGCGAAACCGAGGAAGGGCGCGATCCGCCAGGCCCAGGACAAAGATAGGCGCGTGAAGGTGTGAGGACGGTTCAGCATCGCTTCGACTGCCTTCGAAATGATTTGAACGTAAAGTCATTGTTGTAGCGCGGGCGAAAAGTCGTCGAATGGTCGCCCCCAACCCGAATGTATCGAGAACGTTCAGGACCGCCTCATCAGGATTGATGACGCTGCGACAAGTTGATGATTCCGCGGTTTGGAGATTGCGGCTAGTTTGGCTTGCTGGGCGCTGTGACCCGCGGCTGTGCGATCCCGGCGAGCAGCGCGACGACTTCGGCCTGCCGGCTGCAGCCGGTCTTCTCCAGCACCCCGCGAACGTGCGTCCTCACGGTGCTCATTGAGACCCCTCCGTCGGCGGCGATATCCTCGACGGTCTTGCCGGAGGCGAGACTGCGGGCGACGCGGGCCTCGGCCGCCGTTAGATCAAACAGCGACTGAACGAGCTCAATCGGCGGCGCCTGGGCGGCCGCCACCGGCGTCAGCGCCAGCACGGCAGCGCAGCGCAGGAAGATGTCGCGCGCCGAAAGCCTGATCGGGATCACGTGGGCGACCATCGCGGTTTCTTCCTCCGCATTGCGGACTGGAAACGAACGAACGGCTGACATCGTCTCACGATCGATCTGGGTGATCGCATCGCGCAACAGTCGATCGGCAGCTGAATCCTTCAGGGCGACAACGTCGAACGCCCGCCACTGGAAATAGCCGGTCATGGATTCGATCAAGGAATTGGCGAAGAGGACCTTGCCACGCTCGTCGAAGACGAGCGCCGGCACGCCGATGGCGGCCAAAGCCTGGCCCGCGACCCGAGCTTTCTCAAGTTGCAATCGCGCCGAGATCAAAACACTTCGGGCGAGGTGCGGACGCAACTTATCAAGCCGGTCGGCGGAGGCGCGTTCGAAGGGGCCCTGATCCGTCCGGCGCGACAGGACAAAGCACGTCTTTTCGCCGGTCGGGATCGGAATCGCCGTCGCCATTCCCCATCCGACGCCATGCGGGCGCCAGACCTCTCGGTAGATCGGTTCCCGCTCGAGTTCGTCCGGCGAATAATATTCAACGTCAATCAGAAATCCGGCATGGCGCTCGGCGAAAAGACGCGCGATCAACGTTCCCCGCCATAACCAGCCCCCTTTGACGATCTGTTCGGCGCGCGCCCGCGGTTCAGGCGACGTCACGCAGTGGACGGCCTCGCCTCTCGAGATGAACAGGGACGCCCCGGGACTCCCCGATATTCGACCCATCTCCTCAAGAACCTCGGGCCAGACCTCCGGCGTGAAGCAACTCTCATAGATCTTGTCGATAAGCTGGGCGTCCATGGGTCAATCCGCCGATCGTGAAGCACGACGCGAAGAGCGCCAGCGATGAAGCAAACCACACCCGCCCAGTCCCCGCGCTACCATGCGCGCGCCCACTTGTCTGTGACGGGCGTCACGTCTTCCGACCGCCCGCCGACAGGCCCTCACGCCTCGGCGATGATCGCCTTCAGGAACGCCACATGGCGCGCGAACGCCCTCCGACCCTCGACCGTCGCCTTCACGGTCGTGCGCGGGCGGCGCCCAACGAAGGCCTTGGTCGCCTCGACATATCCCGCCCGCGCGAGCTGATCGAGATGGGCGCCGAGGTTTCCGTCGGTCGCGCCCGTGAGGCTCTTCAGCCGGGTGAAGTCGAGGCCGTCCTCGCTCGGATCGAGCGCCGTCAGCGCCGCCATGATCCTCAGGCGCACGGGCTGGTGGATGAGGTCGTCGGGACCGTCGCTCACGACCGTCGCATCCAGAGGCCACACGCGATGAAGCCCAAGCCCGTCACCGCCGCCTGCCATAGCGGGAAGGCGTCGGCGGACCACAGATAGCCGGCGACGACGAGGGCCGCGAGGCCGATCCCGATCGCGGTGAGGACCAGACCGAACAGGAGGCCGGCGATCGCGAAGCCAAGCAGGAACAAGGTCGGCCAGAAGGCGATTGCCTCGCGCGGCCCGAAATGGCCGATGAGGTTCGACCAGACCCAGCCGAAGGCGTAGACGATGGCGAACGCGGCGAGAATGCGGAGCGGAAACCGGCCCACGCCCGTTGGGCGCGTCCGCAAGATCACAATGGTTGCGGCGACTCCGAAAAGGTCGATGAGGAACCAGTGCGGGCCGAACGTCGCGGGCCACAAGGCGACGAGAAGCCCGCGCACGATGTTGACGCCTCCCCAAAGAATCGTGATCTGCGCGGCGGTCCGATAGATGCGCGACCGCTTGACCCTGGCGACGACGCCGTCGATCTCGGCCAGCGTTGCTGCGGCTTCGTCGGTGCGGATGGTCATGAGACGCTCGTTGGGGGCGGCGCGGACGGCGCGGCGGCCGTCGGCAAGAGCCGAAGGCGGCGGCAGAGGAAGAACAGCCGTCGCCCCTGCGTAACGCTGACGACGATCATCAGACCGAGGCTGACCGACCCGACCACCGAGCGCAGCGCCATCGCCTCGAGCATCGGCAGGGTCCAGACGGCCCAGACGTAGAAGGCGGCCTTGACGAAGAAATAGGCCGCCCAGACGAGGGTGAAGAGGCGGAAGAAGGCGCGGGTCTCGCGGGAGGCGGGAATGGTTTCGCCACGCTCCTCGGCGACCTCCTGGATGATCGGCTTCCTGCCCATTGCGCCGCCGACGAAGGCGAGGCCGGTCGCGACATTGGTGACCGCCGCCTCGTATTTCAACATGAACGGCGAAGTCGAGACGAGGTCGATCCCACCGAAGACGAGGGTAAGCGCGCTGACCAGCAGATATAGGCGGGTGAAGGCCTTCCCGGTCCGCCAGCGCCAGGCCGCATCGCCGACGATGAAGAGAACGGAGCCGGCGATCGCCGGCTTGACGCCAACCGTCAGCGCGAGCGCCCAGAACACGATCAGCGGGCCGAATTCGGCGAGCGCCCAGCGCGCGGCGGCGACGAGCTTCGGCAATTTCAGACGCTCAGCGCGGCGACGATCGCCTTGATCGCCTCCGGCCGCCAGCAGAGACCCATATGATCGACGCCCGGAAGCAAGGTCACCCCCACGCCGAGCGGCGGCAGGACGCGCTGATACGCCGGGGCGTCCATCAGTTCGTCGTCGGCGCCGGCGATCACGGCGATCGGCGCCTTGGCCTTGCGGAATGCGCCCTCCCAGTCGTCCGGCGCGGCGTAGCTCGTCATCAGGCGAAACGTGTATTGGTCGGTCACGAATTTCTTCGCGC
>NZ_JBKQOT010000098.1:0-3145 GCF_052145395.1 Roseiarcus sp. | reverse complement strand
GTCGGCGCAACCGAGCGCGTGGTGCGCTCGACGAGCCGGACGCCCAGACGCTCCTCGAGGCTGCGCACCATGTCGCTCACGCGCGGCGTAGACAGGCCCAAAAGCTTGCCCGCTTTCGTGAAGCTCTTCTGCTCGAGCACCGCGACCAAGGCGCTGGTCTCGGCAAGGCTGGCTCCGCGCATGGCTCACCCTATTATTCGCTATGATGGAAAAGCCCATTCAGACTATTCCATCTTACTGCACGCTCCGGGCTGGTCCACAGTCTTCGCACATTGGCTGGCCTCGCGCCGGAGGAGCAAGCAAACAAATGAATACCGAGATCGCCGTCCACCCGAAGCTGCTGCATTACGGCCTGACCACAGGCAATCTGAACGCCATGCTCGACTGGTACCGCAAGGTGCTCGGCATGACGGTCAACCATCGTTCGGCGCTGCCGGCGGAAGCCCTGAGCCGGGCGCCTTTTTCTGCGATGGCGTTCATCAGCAACGACGAGACCGACCATCGCATCGTGCTCTTCGAGGTGCCGGGAGTTAGTGTGGACCGCGACAAAGGCCGCCACGCTCGGATGCAGCATGTCGCTTTCGCCTGCCGCACGCTCGACGATCTCCTCGGAACCTTTGTCCGGCTCAAGCGCCTTGGCATCCTGCCGGTGCGGGCCGCCGACCACGGCTTAGGGACGGCGTTCTATTACGCGGACCCCGACGAGAACATCGTCGAGCTCAGCGTCAACAACTACGGCGACGATTGGACGGCGACCGAGCACCTGAGGACCGCGCCTCCGGCAATGGCGCTTGTCGATCCCGATAAAATGCACGCGGCGCGCAAGGCGGGCGGGTCGCCCTGGGAAGTGCACGAGCGGGCCGTCGCCGGCGAGTTCGCTCCGGACGAGCCGCAGGATCCGCGCGCGTTCTTCTAGGTCGGGGGCCAGATATAGGACAGGTTGAGACGCAGGCCGCACTGCTCGCGTCCGTTTCGTCTTCTGGGTTCTGATACTTCTCGCAATCGCTGCCGTGCCGCTCACGCTGCCATTGCGCCAACGTCAAACTCGGCGGGGGCGCCCGGGTCGCACACTGAGAAGGGAATTCGCCAATGCAGCGTTCAGTGTCGTCAGATCAGTTTGAGGGCAAGAGCGCGATCGCAACAGTCGCGAAGGCCAAGGACCCTGCCACGAATGTAGAGCGGTTCGCCGTGCAAGAGCATGCCGCCTATTCACTGGTGTTCGTCGCACGCGCGGCGATTGTGGCGGTGGCGACACTAGCGTCCGCGCTGCTCGGAATTGCCGCTCAGCAGTTCCTGGGGCCGTCCTATGTCGCCGAGGCCAGAAGCATGACGAACTCGGTCGTCGGGCTCGTTGCGACGCTACTTGCCGTCGTGGTCGGACTGCTGGTTTCGACGAGCTACGGCCTGTTCAACAGCCAGCAAACCGACCTGGAGACGATCGTCCGCTCGGTCGCCCGGATGCGCTTTGTCTTGAGAAAATTCGGCCCGGAGGCAAAGGCGGCGAGCGCCATCTTGCGCAAGCAGATCTTGCAGCTCAAGGCGCGCCTATGGTCTTCAGACGGGGGCGGCCGAGCGCGCAAGATCACGCATGAAGGCGTGCATGTTGATGTACATGACATGCTCGCCGCCCTTGATGAGTTGCGACCGGCGAACGACGAGCAGAGGCATGCTCTTGGTCAGGCGCGCGAGATTTTTGGCAAATTCATCGAAACCCAAGGATCGATGATCAGGAGCCTCGCGAGCCGGGTCCCGAACCTTCTTCTGAACGTCGTTATGGGATGGGCCTGCGCCCTGTTCTTCGGCTACGGAATTCTTGCCGGGGCCAACCTGCTGACGCTTCTCATGGCCGCGCTGGGGTCGGTGGCGATCGCCAGCGCAATTTTTCTCATCCTTGAAATGTCAGACCCCTACACTGGTCTGTTTCGGGTTTCGAGCGCCGTCCTCGCGCGGTTGCTCGAACGACCGACGGCGCCGGCGGAATCTCACGCTCATGCTCCCCACGCGGATCGCTTCGGCGCGCGGCAGCCAGAGCTTTGAATCGATCTCTCAACACGAATTGCGGAGCGACGGCATGGCCAACTTGACAGACAAAGTCGCGCTGGTGACAGGGGCTGCGAGGGGCATCGGCGCAGCGATCGCAAAGGCGCTGGCGGCCGCGGGAGGAGGCCGCGGCGCGGGTCGTCGACGACATCAAGGGCAAGGGTGGGCGGGCGATCGCCGTCCGGGGGACGTCTCAAAAGCGGCGGATGTGAGCCGGCTCTTCGCCGAGGCAAAAGCAGCGTTTGGGGCGATCGACATCCTGGTGAACAACGCCGGCGTCGCCCGAATGAGTCCGCTCGGGGCGGTGACCGAGGATCTCTATCGCCGACTGTTCGACACCAACGTGCTGGGCCCGGTCCTGACAATCAAGGAGGCGCTCGCGCATTTCAGCGCGAATGGAGGCAGCGTCATCAACGTCGGCTCCGTCGTCAGCGTGAGCCCGACGCCGGGTTCGACGGTCTACGCAGCCACCAAGGGCGCCGTTGAGACAATCACCCGCGCGCTGGCCGCTGAACTCGGCGGCCAGCGCATCCGCGTCAACACGCTGGCCCCGGGCACGGTCGAGACCGACGCCACGCGCGCCGACGGGCTCATCGGCAGCGAACTCGGGAAAGAGCTGGTCGCCCGTACGCCGCTTGGCCGGCTCGGCCAGCCGGAGGACATCGCTCGCGTTGCGGTCTTCCTCGCCTCCGACGAGGCCAGCTGGGTGACCGGCGCCTTCATACCGGTCTCCGGCGGCTTGAGGTAGGCCGAGGAATTGCTCATGCCCGTTCGACTCTCGCCAGTCAGCGCCGCGCTTGTCCTGTCCGGCGGCGCTGGCGGCGCGCAGCCCGTCGTCCAGCCCGGTCCGCATATCGATGGGCCGGTGGGCTACGACTGGTCCTTCATCATGAACAGCCGCGCCGAGGTGGGAGCTGCTCGCGAACGCGGGGATGGTACTCCTCTCCGACGAAAGTGCCGCCGTTCGCCGCGACGAGGGGACGGACCTTCCGGTTCATCGTGTGCGGCCAGATGTAGTCGGACGACGGCAGGTAGAATCTTTTCGCCCCCGTCTCCTGCATGAGCCACGGAATGAGCGCGTTGAGCTGCTGCGCCGGCGTCGGGC
>NZ_JBKQOT010000097.1:0-2893 GCF_052145395.1 Roseiarcus sp. | reverse complement strand
GCCTGGGCCAGCCCCTCGGGCACGGTGGGCTGCTCCATGAAGCCGAAGCGAAGCTCGGCCCGGGTAAGTCCCTCTGAAAGAGGCGTGACTTGGATTCTGTGCTCTTCCGCCACCGTAGGGGTCTCCGTCGTAGCTACCGCGACGAGGAGCACGTTCTCGTTCAGAACGTGATTGCACTTCACGTTGTGCGACAACGCGAGCGGAACTCCTTTCGTCATGCGGCCAAGGACGACCGCCGTCCCGGGAATGCGAATAGGCGGATCGCGGCGGAGACGCTCGATGAAGTCCTGAGATCGCTCACGGATCTCGAGACGCACCTTGTCCATGAGTTCTTCGCCTTTGCGCCAAGTCAGCATGAGGAAGGAGATTACGAAGGCGATGAGGAGCGGGAACCAGCCGCCGTCGAGAAGCTTGGTGGAGGTCGAGGCGAAGAACAGGAGATCGAGGGCGAGCAAACTCCCGTTGACCGTGAGGACGAGGAACGGATTGTGCTTCCAGTGCAGCGCGACAAACGTCGCCATCAGCGTGGTGATCGCCATCAGGAGCGAGACGGCGATGCCGAATGCGCCGGCCAATCGGTCAGAGGAGCCGAAGCCGATGGTGGCGGCGAGCGTCGCCGCGGCCAGCGCCCAGTTGACGAACGGCACATAGATCTGGCCGATCTCGCGCCCCTCGGTATGAATGACGTTCATGCGAGGCAGGAAGCCAAGATTGATCGCTTGCTGCGTCATCGAATAGGCGCCGGAGATGATCGATTGCGAGGCGATCACGGTCGCCACGGTGGCAAGCAGGAGCAGCGGATAGTGCGCCCATTCCGGCGCCAGCAGATAGAAAGGGCTGTCCGCGGCGTTCGGTTGAGTCAGCAAGAGCCCGCCCTGGCCAAAATAGTTGAGCGTAAGGCACGGCAGGGCGACGCCGAACCAGGCAATGCGGATTGGCAGCGGGCCAAAATGGCCCATATCGGCGTAGAACGCCTCGCCGCCGGTCACCGCGAGGAACGCCCCGCCAATCACCGCGAAGGCGATCGGACCCGCGCTCGAGAGATAGGTCACCGCCGCCAAGGGATTGAGGGCCGCAAGCACGCCGGGCGCTCTCAGAATCCCCATAACCCCTAGCACACCGATGATGATGAACCAGACGAACATGATCGGCCCGAACAGGCCGCCGATGAATCCGGTGCCTCGTCGCTGGATCACGAACAGTCCGAGGAGGATCGCGACCGTCAGCGGAAGCACGGCGTGCCCGAGTTGCGGCGCATAAATCTTGAGGCCTTCGACGGCGCTGAGGACGGAAATCGCTGGGGTGATGCAGCCGTCGCCGTAGAGCAGCGTCGCGCCGACGAGGCCGACGACGACTACAGCGGCGCGCGCCGAGTTTTTCTTGGCGCGCCTTGGGCTCACCAATGCGAGTAGCGCGAGGATGCCGCCTTCGCCGTGATTATCGGCGCGCATGATCAGGATTGCGTATTTGATCGAGATGACGACGATCAGCGACCAGAAGATCAGCGAAACGATCCCGAGCACGGCCTCGGGCGGAACCGGTCCATCGGGCGCAGCCGCTCTCGCGGCCGTGTTGAGGGTATAGAGCGGACTCGTGCCAATGTCGCCGAACACGACCCCCATGCAGGCAAGCGCCGCCGGGGCCAAAGAACGCCCTGCTTCCTGTGGGGTCGCTTCCTCGATCCGCGCGCTCATAACCATCAGCCTCGCGCGAGAGCAAGACGCTAACACGGATCCGGACGCGGGGTAAACCGCCGGCGGTGCCCGAACGACGGTGAGTCAGGCGGATAGGTACATCGCGCGGTTCAGAAGGAAGACGCTCGGCGGACGGCCCGACGCCGCACAACTCTGGACTTCCGCTATGAGCGGGCCTTTGCCATTTCCGAGGGATGCCGGACGGTAGATGTCCTGCCCAATGCTGCCTTCCACGCCGGCTGAACGTGACAGCTGGATGCGCGAAACCCTACCGTGAAAGCGTCTGATAGTGCGCTTGCCGCCATCTGCACTATCTGGTTTCACGCCGGGGGCTCATCGTGGAGCGTTTGTTCTCAATACCACGCGGTCGCAGCGGTTGCGCAATCCGTCGGATTCTCGGTTCCGACGATCACCGAGATGCCCGCAAACAATCTGAGCGTGGTGTTCCGCCGAATCTGATCGAGACGGTGCACCGACGACCCGTTCGCTACTCGAACAGACTTCTCAAGTGATCGTTCAGGAAGAGGCCTGACGGGTCCATTTTGCGGCGGATCGCCTGGAAGTCATGAAAGCGCGGATAGAGCGACGGCATGTCTTCCGCGCGATTGAAATGCAGCTTGCCCCAGTGCGGTCGCGCTCCGTATTGCCTGAGGATCACGTCGACGTCGAGGAGATAGCGCCAATAGTCGATCCCCGGGCCGCCGGAGACGGAGACCGGAGACGGAGACCGTCACGCTGGCGCGCTGGTAATAAGGGCTCAGCATGCCCCAATCGCCAGCAACGAATCGATATTCCACCGGATAGATGCAATTCGTGTGCGTGGTCAGCATCTGCTCGCGAATCTGCCGCAGGGCCTCCTTGCCGTTCTCGACGGGGATGGCGTATTCGAGTTCGTGGAAGTTCGGGACGTATTCGATCGGGTAGATTTCCGAACTGTAAACGACCCGCTCGAAAGTGTTCTCGTTCGAGTAGGGCGGCTCGTCGGTGTGGTTCATCACCTTCATCTCGCAGACATCGTGCTCGTGCTTGACCGTCGAAACCGCCGCGACGTCGGGCAGGCAGTAGAGATGCCGCAACTCGGCGACCGGACACCAGAAGAAGCTGAAATGGCGATTGTTCGCCGCGAGATCGTCGTGCCTGTCCATGCAGGTCTCGAAATCCTCGCGCCAAAGTCTTTCCTTGAGGTTGTATGCAGAGAC
>NZ_JBKQOT010000096.1:0-17612 GCF_052145395.1 Roseiarcus sp. | reverse complement strand
GGGGCTCGCTCGTGGGCGCCGCGCTGCTGTCGCTCCTTCCCGAACTGCTCGCCCGCTACGAAGGCTCCGAGACCATCGTGTTTGGCCTGATCCTGCTCGCGACCATGATCCTGCTGCCGCGCGGGATCGTGCCGACCCTGGCGGCGTCGATCGCGCGCCGGCGTCGCTGAGCCATGCTGAAGGTCGAGAACCTCACCAAGAGATTCGGCGGCGTTGCGGCCGTGTCGGAAGTGAGCTTTGCCGTCGGCGAGGGCGCGGTCCACGCGGTCATCGGGCCGAACGGCGCAGGCAAGACCACGCTCTTCAACCTCATAACCGGGATCTACCGGCCCACCGCGGGGTCGATCACCCTCGACGGCGCCGAGGTCGCGGGACTCCCACCGGAAGCGCTCGCGCGCCGCGGCGTTTCGCGCACATTCCAGAACCTTCAGTTGGCCACGGGGCTTTCGGCGATCGAGAACGTGATGCTCGGCGCTCATCTCAAGCTCAACTCGGGGCTTCTCGCGGCGATGACGCGGTGGCCTGGCCTGACCGCGAGAGACCGTCGGCTCCGCGAGGAGGCCGCCGAACTGATGGCTTTCGTTGGATGCGGCGCCTACGTCGGCGCTCAGACGCGGGAAATGCCCTACGGCGCGTTGAAACGGCTCGAGATCGCCCGGGCCATCGCCGCCGAGCCGAAGCTTCTTTTCCTCGACGAGCCCGCGGCCGGACTCAATCCCACCGAGACGCGTGAAATCGACGACCTGATCGTCGAGCTCGCTGGGCGAGGGATCACGATCGTACTGGTCGAACACGACATGAAGCTCGTCATGAACGTCTCCGACCATATCCTCGTGCTCGACTACGGGAGGAAGCTTGCGGAAGGGACGCCCGAAGAGGTGCGCCGCGATCCCAAGGTGATCGCCGCCTATCTCGGCGCCGAAGCGTCGGGAGCCTGAAGCCGGATGCCTGCGCTGCTCACCGTCTCGAACCTTGTCAGCCGCTACGGACGGATCGAGGCTCTGCGCGGGGTCAGTCTCACGGTCGGGGCCGGCGAACTCGTCGCCCTGGTCGGCGCCAACGGAGCGGGCAAGACCACGCTTCTTCGGTGCGTCTCAGGGGTTCAGTCGATCGCGGCGGGAACGATCCGCTTCGCCGGCGAGGACATCACGCGCATGGCCCCGCCCGAACGGGTGCGCGCCGGAATCGCCCAGGCGCCGGAGGGACGGCAGGTGTTCGCGCCGATGTCGGTCGAGGACAATCTGACCCTCGGCGCCTATTCGCGCCCCGGGCGCGAGATGGCCGGGAGCCTCTCGGAGGTCTATGACCTCTTTCCGATGCTGCGCGAGCGGCGGCGCCAGAAGGCGGCCGCGTTGTCCGGCGGTCAGCAGCAGATGCTTGCGCTCGGGCGGGCTTTGATGAGCAGACCGAAGCTGATGCTGCTCGACGAGCCGTCGCTGGGCCTCGCGCCGCTCGTCGTCGAGGAGATCTTCCGCGTCGTCCGGAGGCTGAAAGACGCCGGCATGACCGTGCTGATGGTCGAGCAGAACGCCCGCGCTGCGCTGGCTCTCGCCGATCGCGCCTATGTTCTCGAGACGGGCGCCGTGACGATCGAGGGGCCCGGTCGGGCGTTGCTCAACAACGAGGACGTGCAGCGCGCCTATCTCGGCATGTGAGCCGTCGCGCCGCGGCGATCGAAGAGCGAAGCCGGTCGCCCCGCGGCGACCGGCCCATGTCTCTCCGCGCTTGAATGTTCAGTTCCCTGTCAATTCCTTCCGGTGCATCCAGTCCGCGTGCTTCGGCGCGCGCTTGGTGCGCGACCATTCCTCCAGCATCTCCCACTTGACTGCGTCGAGGCGCGCGAGCATCGACGCCTCGTTCGGATCCGGGCAGGCGAGCTCGACGCGATGGCCGCTGGGATCAAAGAAATAGATCGAGTGGAAGATCGAGTGGTCGGTCACGCCGAGCACCTCGACGCCGTTGCCTTCGAGCTGGGCCTTGTAAGCGAGCAGAGTCTGGCGATCCTTCACCTTGAAGGCGATGTGCTGCACCCACTTCGGCGTATTGGGATCGGCGCCCATCGGCGGCTTCGTCGGCAGCTCGAAGAAGGCGAGGACGTTGCCGTCGCCGGCGTCGAGGAAGACGTGCATGTAAGGGTCGGGTTCGTGGGTCGACGGCACGAAGTCCTCGGCGATTGCGAGCACGAAATCCATGCCGAGATTCCTTCCGTACCACTCGACGGTCTCCTTGGCGTCCCGGCAGCGATAGGCGACGTGATGAATCTTCTCGATCTTCATGGCTCCGTCCTTTCCTGCAAAGTCGCGGCTTCGAACGCCTCGCTGAGCGTCTTCCGGTCGCCGATGTGGTTCGCGAGCAGGAGAACGAGCCGCGCGTTGATGGCGTCGCTCTCCTCCTTGCTGCGGCCCTGATGCAGCGCGATCAGTTCGGCGTAAAAGTCGTCCGGGTCGACGATGTTGGGACTGGTGATGAGCGCCATCCCTTAGCTCCTTCCGATCGCCTTCGAGAGCGCCGCGCGGACTTCGGCTTCGTCATAAGTCCTCCAGCGTGCGGCGACATGCTGGTCGGGCCGCATGAGATAGAGCGCCGCCGACGCCGTCCCGAGGAAGCGTTCGCCGAGGGCGCCGCTCGGATCGTCATTCGGATCGACCCGCAACGTCTCGACCTTGACGCCGTCGACGTCGAGCGAGTCGGGCGCCTGCGTGCCGATGGCGAGAAGTTGGAAGCGTCCGCCCAGCCTGTCGAGCAGCCAGCCCGAGCCGAGCGGCGCGTCGGGCGCGGGCGCGCCGGGCCGCGTGCGGCGGGGCAGAGCGGCTTCGTCGGGCCCGTTCAGCGGCGAAATGTCGTAAGTGCACGGCACGGACAGACGTCCGGAATTGACGAGCGGCCGCGCGAAAGTGTGCCGCGCGGCGAGGTCGAGCGTGGCGTCGCGAAAGAGGCGGCTCACATCGGACTTTGGCGTGATGAAGTCGGTCGAGCGCGACGAGTTGAGAAGGTTCTCGTCGGCGCCGTGGACGCGCTCTGCGTCGTAGCTGTCGAGCAGGCTTTCGGGCGCGAGTCCGTCGCGCACGAGTTTCAGCTTCCAGACCAGATTGTCGGTGTCCTGAAGGCCGGAGTTCGCGCCGCGGGCCCCGAAGGGCGAGACCTGATGCGCCGCGTCGCCGGCGAACAGCACCCGTCCGTGGCGGAACTTCTCCATGCGCCGGCACTGGAAAGTGTAGATCGAAACCCATTCGAGCTCGAAGTCGACTTCCTCTCCGAGCATCGCCTTGAGGCGCGGGATCACGCGCTCCGGCTGCTTTTCCTTGTCCTTGTCGATGTTCCAGCCGATCTGGAGATCGATTCGCCAAAGATTGTCGGGCTGCCTGTGCAGAAGCGCGGATTGTCCGGGGTTGAACGGCGGATCGAACCAGAACCACCGTTCGGTCGGAAAATCGACCTCCATGATCACGTCGGCGATCAGAAAGTTGTCCTCGAACACACGGCCGACGAAGTCGAGGCCGAGGAGCGAACGGGTCGGCGAGAGCGCGCCGTCGCAGGCGATCAGCCATTCGGCCTCGACCGAATAGGGGCCTTCCGGGGTGACCACGTCGAGCGCAACGTGATCGTCGTGAGGCCTGACCGAGACGACGCGATTGCCGCCGCGGATCTCGACCGGCTTGCCCTCCGCCGCCAGCGCCTTCAGGCGCTCATAGAGAAAAACCTCGAACCAGTATTGCTGCAGGTTGATGAACGCCGGGCGTTTGTGCCCGCGCTCGGGCAAAAGGTCGAACTCGTAGACCTGCCGGTCGCGAAAGAACACCTTGCCGTGCCGCCACTGCACGCCCTTCACCACCATGGGATCGCCGCAGCCGAGGCGATCGAGGATCTCGAGCGGACGCTTGGCGAAGCAGATCGCGCGAGAGCCCCAACTCACCTTGTCGTTCTCGTCGAGGACGACGACGGGGATGTCATTGAGCGCGCAATCGATGGCGGCGGCGAGGCCGATCGGACCGGCGCCGACGACGACGGCCGGATGCCGCGCCGGCGTCGCGCGGTCCTGCTCGGGCGACCTCTGGTACGGGTAGAGCGGCGTCTCGAAGATCTTGGTCATGGCGCGCCCTACTCCTGCAATTGCGCCCACATTTCGCGATCGCGCGCGGCGGTCCAGATGCGCGGGGTGTCGATGCCGAGCGCCTCGTCATAAGCGCGCGCGACGTTGAACGGCAGGCAGTGCTCGTAGATGGCGTAGGCCGAGAATTTCGGATCGCACGCGGCGCGGCAGGCGTCCCAGGCTTCCTTCAGCGAGCCGCCGCGGGACGCGACCTTGGCGACCGGCCGAAAGGTCGACGAGACGAAGTCACGCGTGAGCGCGAGCGCCTCGTCGACAATGGCGCGGCCTACGAGCGCGTCGCCCCGGCCCGGCGCAATCGCCTCGGGCGTGAAGCGCTGGATCGCGTCGAGCGTGCCCGGCCAGTCGCTGAAGTGCGCGTCGCCGCAATAGCAGGCCGACTTGTACTCGACGATGTCGCCGGTGAGCATGACGCCCGCGTCCGGCACGTGCGCGACGGCGTCTCCCGCGGTGTGGGCGCGGCCGAGATGCATCAGGTCGACCCGGCGCTTGCCGAGATAGACCGTCATCTTGTCCTTGAACGTCATGGTCGGCCAGGTCAGGCCGGGGATCGAATCGGCCGCCTGGAACAGACGGGGGAAGCGCTCGAACTCCGACTCCCAGTCCTCCTTGCCGCGCTCCGAGATCATCGAGCGGCAGACCTCAGAGGCGATGATCTCATCGGCGCCGTACCCGCTGGCGCCGAGCACGCGCACCGCGTGATAATGCGACAGCACGACATATTTGATCGGCTTGTCGGTCACCGTCCGGATCTTCTCGACCACTTGCTTCGCCATGACCGGCGTCGCCTGGGCGTCGACCACCATGACGCCGTCGTCGCCGATCACGACGCCAGTGTTCGGATCGCCCTCGGCGGTGAAAGCGTAGATGTCCCGACCGATCTCGGTGAACGAGATCGTTTTCGCCGTCATGTCGGCGCGCGAAGCGAATTCCTTAGCCATGTCTTCGAATCTCCTGCTCGATTGCGCCGAAAATGGAGCGGCCGCTCCGGTCGAGCATCTCGATGCGCACGATGTCGCCGGACTTCAGGAACGGCGTCTTCGGCGCGCCGGCGCGGATGGTTTCGATCGTGCGAAGCTCGGCGATGCAGGCGTAGCCGCGGCCGCCCTCATCGATCGGCCGTCCCGGACCGCCGTCGGCGTCCTTGTTCGAGACGGTGCCCGAGCCGACGATGGAGCCCGGCGCTAAGAGGGCGCGTCTTGGCGGCGTGCGCAATCAGCCTCGGGAAGTCGAAGGTCATGTCGACGCCGGCCTCGACGCGGCCGAACGGCCTGCCGTTCAGGTCGACGTGAAGCGGCAGATGGAGCCTTCCGCCGTCCCAGGCCGCTCCCAGTTCGTCCGGCGTCACGGCGACCGTCGAGAAAGCCGATGAGGGCTTCGACTGGAAGAAGCCGAAACCCTTGCCGAGCTCGGCCGGGATCAGGTTGCGCAACGACACGTCGTTGACGAGCATCACGAGGCGGATTCGCTCCCGCGCCGCCTCGGGAGAAACGCCGGCCGGCGTATCGTCGACGATGACGGCGACCTCGCCCTCCATGTCGATCCCCCACGCTTCGTCCGCGGCGAGGATCGGATCGCGCGGCCCGAGGAACGCGTCGGAGCCGCCCTGGTACAGGAGCGGGTCGGTCCAGAACGACGGCGGCATGTCCGCATTGCGCGCCCTGCGGACGAGTTCAACGTGATTGACGTAAGCTGACCCGTCCGCCCACTGAAAGGCGCGCGGAAGCGGAGAGGCGCACGCGCGCTCATCGAAGGGAAAGCCCAGGTGCGCCTCGCGCTCGAGCCGTTCGGCGAGCGCGGCGAGGCGCGGACCGACGTTCATCCAGTCGTCGAGCGCCGCCTGGAGCGTCGGGGCGACGTTTGTGGCGGCCACGGCGCGGCGGAGGTCGCGCGAGACGACGACGAGCGCGCCGTCGCGGCCGGATTTTAGCGACGCGAGCTTCATGCGAAGATACGCCCGTGAGCGCGTTCCATCCCGTGTTCCCTGGCGGAGCGCCCGAAAGCGCCCGCTATTATTTCATCCGCAACGCTCAACTTGCTGCACAGGCGACCGTACCCTGTCAAGCTTGGAGCCCGACCCTACGAGCCTCGCCCGGAGCCGCAGAGGCCCGGCCCCCTCGGCGCCGCGCAGGCGGAACGTGAGGGCCTCAAGCGGCGTCCGGTTGACGCTCGGGGCGGGCGGCTTCGAAAGCCGGAATCGACGCGCACGCTGTCTCCACCCGAAGGCACTTCGGGAGGTCGTCGATTTCGACGCCAAATCGGCGAGCGTTGTAGAGCTGCGGGATCAGGCAGAGATCGGCGAGGGTCGGGCCGTCGCCGAAGCAGAAGTCGCCGCCCTCGATCATGGCCTCGACGGCGAGCAGACCGCCCTCGCGCACCCAGTGACTATACCATCGGTCGACGGCGTCCTGCGTCTGCGCCATAGAACCCTTCAGATAGGCGAGCACCCGGAGATTGTTGATCGGGTGAATGTCGCAGGCGATGGTCAGCGCGACGGCGCGGACGCGCGCGGCGAGCTTCGCATCCGCCGGGAGCAGCGCCGGCGACGGCTCTTTGGCGTCCAGATACTCGATGATCGCCAGCGATTGCGTGATGAGGGCGCCATCGTCGAGTTCGAGCGTGGGCACGAGCGCCTGAGGATTGCGCGCCCGGTACGCGAGCGAATGCTGCTCGCCGCCGTTCCGGATGAGATGAACCGGCGCCTGCTCGTAGGCGATGGCCTTCAGGTTGAGGGCGATTCGGACACGATAGGCGGCAGATGACCGGAAGTAGCCATAGAGCTTCATGCGGACGCCTCCCGCGTTTCCCTTTTGTTGAAAAGGGAGCCGTAGGGTGTCTGACGCGGCTGCTCAAGGCAAGGGCGCGCCGCGCTGACCCTTGCTCGGAAGCGCAGTTGGAGCAAAAGACGCCCCCAGAGGCGCGCCTTCCTGCGGCCATGCCCCGCGAAAGCGGGAACTCGTGCGAGCGCAGGCTTGGTTTCGCGAGCGTGAGCGCCTAATCTCGCCCCGGCATCCCGGGAGAGGTCCATGGCGACGAAAGCAAAGAGCGAGGCCAAGCCGGCCGATCCGCGCGGTAAAATCGTTGACGCGCTCATGAAGCTGGCGGGCGAACGCCGCTTCGAGGACATTTCGATTCGCGACGTCTGCAGGGAAGCCGACGTCACGCTGGCCGACTTCCGCGACTCCTTTCCTTCCAAGGGCGCCGTGCTCGCCGGGTTCTCGCGGCGCATCGACCGCGCCGTTCTGGCGCAGGACGGCGACGAACTGGCGGACGAGAACCCGCGCGAGCGCCTGTTCGACATTTTGATGCGCCGCCTCGAGGCGATGGCGCCCTATCGCGAAGGCGTTCGCGAGACGGGCGCGTGGCTCAGACGCGAGCCCGCGGCCGCGCTGGCGATGAATCAGGTCGTGCTCGGATCGATGCGCTTCATGCTCGAGGCCGCGGGGCTCGAACTCGGCGACGGCGCAGCCGGCGCGATCAAGCTTCAGGGCCTCGCGCTCGCCTGGGCGCGCATCGTCGGGGTCTGGCTCGACGACGACGACCCGGGCCTGTCGAAGACGATGGCGGAGCTCGACCGGGAATTGACTCGCGGCGAGCGGGCGGTTGCCGGCGTCGATCGCCTCAACGACCTGACAGCGCCGTTCCGAGCGCTCGCGGAGGCCGCGTTCGACGCCCGCCGCCGCCTCCGCGACCGTTCGCATCGTGTGCGCGTCAAGACCGAAGGTCCAGAGACCGACGACGGCGGAGAGGCGTCGGCCGCGTAAGGCTAAGCGCGATGGTGAACAGGACCTCACCGACGATTCAAAGTTGAGCGATTCACTTGAGCCTTCGCTCGCCAAGAGCCGCGGCTCACGTGCGAAATCAGCCCCTTAAAGGCCGCTTAACCACGACCGTTAGGCTCTTGAGCAAGGGCTCGCGGAATAATCGCCGCATGGTCAGCCAACGTGCGGATACGATCGTGAATTCGCTCATCAAAGCCTCGGAGTGCATCCGGATCGAAGCCAGCGATCCCCGTTCGGACAACCGCCGCCGCATCGTCGACGTGGCGCGCGAGGCGGTTACGATCCGGCGCGCCGTCGCCGGCGTGTCGATGGCGATCCGGGTCGAGCCCAGCGCCTACCGCGGCATCGCCCTCAGGATCACCGGGCTCGAAGACGGCCGCTTTCATTACGAGGTGAGGCTCGTCCACCGCGATCCGGATCTTTCCGTACCGCTCGGCGAGGGCGAGGATCTCGAGGCGATCGAAAGGCAATGGCGCGAATGGGTGGCGTTCCTCGGCCTGCCGGCGCTGGCGGGACGAACGGAACTCATCGATTCCCCGGTGAACCTGGCCGGCGCGGACCTGTGCCGCCGGACGCCTCACGCGAGACGGCGCAGCGGCGCGCTGAGGCGGAGGCGGCCGCGTTTCCTCAAGCGGCGCGCGATGGGCGGCCTCCGCGCGCCGAGGGTCTTGGACGTCGATCCGACGATCCTGTTCTATGGCTGGAAGGGCGATCGCTGAAGGAGGCGGTCGCGGCGAAGGCTAAAGCTGCGCTTCAGGCGGCGAGTTCGACCGGCGAGGCCGGCTGACCGATCGGAATCAGAAAGTACTCGCCGCGTTCGATCGACTCGACCAGATCAGCCTCGAATTCGGTGGTCATCAGGCCCAAGGCGTCCGCGACGGCGGCCAGTCCGATATCGTGGTAAATGCGGGTGAGCATCGAGCCGGCGCCGTCGCGCTGGCCTGTCGCTTCGGGGATCGCGTCGAAATCGTGCCGCATCGCCGTCCGCCCTCGTCCGGAAATTTGGATCGCGCTTTATTCGCGCTTGTCACACGAACCTGAGGGAAATCGGTTAAGAGGGGATTAACGGATGCGCCGGGCCGCCGGCGTCGCCAGGAGGTCATGTGCCAGCTGTCCGTTCAGCCGAATTCGCCGGCGTCCTGTTCGACAAGGATGGGACGCTGATCGATTTCCACTCGACCTGGGGCCCGGCGGTCTACGCCGTCATCCAGGCGCTCGCCGCAGGCGATCCGGCGCTGATGCGGGCCCAGGCCGAGGCGCTCCATTTCTCGATCGAGACCCGGCGCTTTCTCGATTCCTCGCCCGTCGTCGCCGGCTCGACGGCCGATTACGGCCGCCGCTGGGCGGACGCGCTCGGGCGTTCGGACCTGGAGGTCCTCAAATCCGAGATCGACGCGCTGTCGGCGACGGAATCGCTGAGGGCGCTGACCCCGATCGGCGAGCCGGCCTCCGTGTTCTCGGCGCTGAGCCGGATGGGCCTGCGGCTCGGCGTCGCCACCAACGATTCCGAGCAGAGCGCGCGCCGCCAGATCGAGGCGCTCGGAATCGCCCCCTATGTCGATTTCGTCGCCGGATACGATACCGGCCACGGCGGCAAGCCTGAGCCCGGCATGGTGCTGGCCTTCGCCGAGTTCCTGCGGGCGGCGCCGTCCAGAATTGTCGTGGTCGGGGATTCCCTGCACGATCTCGCGGCGGCGCGAGCGGCCGGGGCGACGGCGGTCGCCGTGCTCTCCGGGCCCGCCGAACGGGCCGCGCTCGAACCTTATGCCGATCATGTCGTCGCGAGCATCGGGGACCTGCCCGGTCTTTTTACCGAGCTCCGCAGCGCCGGATAGTCGGATTCGACCTGCGGCCGAATGTCTCGACCGGTCCGAGCGCCGCCGATTGCCTCGAGAGGCGATCGGGGGTAGGGGAGTCCTCCCGTTGGCCGCCCCACTGAGGTTCAGCCTTTCATGGCCCCCGACAGTTTCACGCTTTTGGGCGGGCTCCTTCTCGGGTTGGCGAGCAGCCTGCACTGCGCCGGGATGTGCGGCGCGATCGCCTCGAGCCTCATGTTCGCCTTCTCGCCGGGCGACGGCGAGGGCGAGCGCGTCCGCGCGCTGATGGCGGCCCATGCCGGGCGGGTGCTCATGTATGTCGCCGGCGGCGCCGTGCTTGGCGCGGTCGGCTCGACGATCTACGGCGCGTTTGATCACTCGGGCGCTTTCCTCGCGATGCGCTGGGCGGCGGCCGTCGCGCTTGGCTGGATCGGACTGTCGGTCGCCGGTTTTGCGCCGTCGCTCGCGGTCGTGGACCGCATCGCCGCGCCGATCGCCGACCGGTTGCGGTTCGCCTCGGCGGCTTCGGCGCCGGGCGGCGCCGGCGCTTTCGCGTCGGGACTGGTGTGGGGACTGCTGCCGTGCGGCATGGTCTATGGCGCGCTGTTCTACGCCATTCTCGCCGGGGACGCCTGGCGCGGCGCCGCGGTGATGGCGGGCTTCGGCCTCGGAACTCTGCCTTCGGTGACGGCGGTCGCTCTCGGCCTTTCCCGGCTTCGCCGGCTCGCCCAGGTCCCAAAAGCCCGGATCGCGGTCGGCCTCGGCATCATGGCGGTCGCCGCGGCGAGCGTGGCCGTCCCCGCAATGGCGATCGGTGGATTCTGTCTGAACTGAGCGCCGGCGCGTTTTCCCTTGCGTGTCGTTTGGCGTTATAAGCCGGCCGGCGGCGCGTCGGCGCGCGCCGAACCCGCGGGGACGGAGGAGTATGCGTCGGGCCGCTGTATGGGCGGGCGTTCTTGCGCTTGCGGCTGTTGCGGCAGGGTCCGCGCGCTGGCCGGTGGCGCCGGCTCGGGTGGCGGACGCTCTCAACGCGTCGGCCGGCGGGTCGCGCCCCCTGACCTGGAGCGCGCCCCAGCTCGCGGCGTTCAGCGCGCTACCCTGGCCGAACTTGCGCATCATCGACGCCCGGCTCAACGAGTCTTCGGGGGTCAATGTGGTGACCGCGACCGAGGCGCGGGTCGATCTTTCGCTCGTCGACCTTTTGCTCGGGAGGGTCGCGCCGACGCGGGTGACCCTGGATCAGCCGACGATCGCGCTCGACCTCGATCGGGCCCCCTTTGTGGGGCGACTCGACCCGGTTGGCGTGATCACCGCAATCGGAGGATTTGCGCCGCTTGGAAGCGTCAGCCTGTCGAACGGCGTCGTGCGGGTGACAGGACAGACGCGCGGGCTGGACATGGTGATCGAGGGCCTGAGGGGCCGCCTCGACGGTCTGTCGCCCGGGTCGCGAATCAGAGTGGATCTGACCGGGCTTTGGCGCGACGCCCCGCTGGTCGTTTCGGGCTCGCTCGACGATCCTCGGCGGGCGGTGCAGGACAAGCCGAGCGCGCTCAATGTGGCGATCGTGTCTTCGCTGGGCGATCTGGCGTTCAGCGGGGCGCTGACCGCGGGTCCGGCGCTTGGGGCCGCGGGAGACCTTTCCGTTTCGTCACACGCGCTCGCGGAGGTTTTTCGATTATTCGGCGTGACCGCGGCGCCCGCGCTCGCTGGCGCCGATGTCTCGATCTCGGGCAAGGTCAAGGCCACGCCGGGCGACCTCACCTTCGACGAAGCGACCGTGACAAGCGGCGGCCAGACGCTCCAGGGCGCCCTGCGCCTGGCGCGGATGGGCGGCCGCCTCGCGATTTCCGGGTCGCTCGACGCGGAGCAACTGGCGCTCGCGCCGCTGTTCGGGGCGCCTCAGCCTCTGTTCGCGGCAGACGGCGGCTGGAGCGACAAAACCTTCCCGCTTTCGCTCCCCGGCGACGTCGATCTCGACTTGCGCCTGTCTGCCGGCCGGTTGGACGTTTACGGCGTCGGCCTCGACAACGCCGCGGCCTCGGCGCTCGTGAAGGACGGCGCGCTGACCGCGAACCTCGTCGAGGCGACAGCCTATGGCGGGCGACTGGAAGGCGAGTTGAATTTGGCGTGCGACCGTTCCCGCTTTCGGCTGACGATGCGCGCCAAGCTCGCTGACGCTGACATTGGCGCAGCCGCTTCCGACTTTGGCTGGCCCGAGTTGACGGGCAAGGGCACGGCCGACATTGCGATCGAGACCGCCGGCGGCTCTCCGGCGGAATTCATCGCCGGGCTTTTTGGAAAGGCGTCGTTCGATCTTGTGGACGGCGCCGTTTCGGGGGTCAATCTGGAGGAGGCCTTGCGCCGCAGCCAGCGCCGGCCGCTGGACGTCGCCAAAGACATGCGCAGCGGCGGAACCGCATTCGAGCGGGCGTCGCTCGCCGTCATTGTCGGCGAGGGCGTCGCCCACGTCGTTAGTGGCGAACTCGTGGCGAGCGGCGTCAGGGCGGACGTGCAGGGCGCCGTCGATCTCGCCGCGCGAAGCCTGAACCTGCGCCTCAACGCAGCGCAGGCGGCGCCGACCGGCGACGCGCCGCCTGGCGCCGCCCATTTGGGCCTCAAAATCGACGGGCCGTGGGCCAACCCGACCGTTCAGGCGATCGAAGAGCCGGACGCGGTTCAGCCCGGCGCGCCGCCGTCCGAGCCGTCCCCTCCAGGTCCGGACGGGCCTTGACGCGTCACGACGTTGTCGTCGTCGCGCGCGGCTTGGCGCCTCCGAACAAAAAAGGCCGGGACACCTGTCCCGGCCGCTTTCGGCATGATTGCGAGTTCGTTCAACAAACCGCTTCGTGTTGCGAACCCGTTTTTCCTTCGTGCCTCACGCCTCGTAATTTGACTTTGACTGACTTCCTTCGGCGTGATGACGGAAACTAGAGCGCCGAGGCCGCGAGGGTCAACGCGACCGGATGACGCATCTGGAGCGGGTCAGCGCCTTCCATTTGACAGCGTCCGGGATTGCCCGAATAGAGGCGCGACGCCGAGCCTTGGATCCCGCTCATGACTGCTTCGCCGCTTCTTGTCCTCGGCACGCGCGGCTCGCCGCTGGCGCTGGCGCAGGCCGAAGAGACACGCCGGCGCCTCGCCGAAGCGCACGGCTGGGCGGCCGAACGGATCGCGCTCAGGACCATCCGCACGAGCGGCGACGCGATCCAGGACCGACCGCTGGCCGAGGCCGGCGGCAAGGGCCTCTTCACCAAGGAAATCGACCTCGCGCTGCTCGCAGGCGAGATCGACGCGGCGGTCCATTCGGCCAAAGACCTGCCGACGCTGACGCCCGACGGAATCGCTCTCGCCGGCTTTCTGCCGCGCGAGGACGTGCGCGACGCGCTGATTTCCGCCGTCGCCGACACGGTCCAGGCCTTGCCCTTGGGCGCGAGTCTCGGCGCCGCGTCGCTGCGCAGGCAGGCGCAGGCGCTGCGGCTTCGGCCCGACCTGAAGCTCGAACTCCTGCGCGGCAACGTCGAGACGCGGCTTCGTAAGGCCGAATCGGGCGCGGTCGAGGCCACGCTGCTCGCGATGGCGGGTCTGAAGCGCCTCGGCCTCGTCCATCGCGCTCGCGCGCCGCTCAGCCTCGACGCCTTCCTGCCCGCAGTCGGACAGGGGGCGATCGCGCTGACAGCCCGCAGCGGCGACGTCCGGGCGCTTGACGCGTTGGCGGCGATCGCCGACGCTCCGACCTTCGCCGAGCTTTGCGCCGAGCGCGCCTTCCTCGCCGAACTCGAAGGCTCTTGCCGCACCCCGATCGCGGGGCTCGCCCGTTTCCTCGAGGGGCGGCTGCGGTTCCGGGGTGAGGTCTTGAGGACCGACGGTTCCGAGCGCTTCGAGATCGAGGCGGAGGGCGCAGCCGCCGACGCGGTTCGGCTCGGAGCGGATGCGGGACGGGCGCTCAAAGCCCGACTGCCGGACGGCGTGCTGGCGAAAGCCAGGTAAACACAAGGCGAAGCAGGGGAGGAGAGGCATGGAGACGCAGGCGGGCCGGGTGGCGGTTCCCTCGGTCAGGGACAAGGTCAGCGCCGAGGAATGGGCAATGCGGGTCGACCTCGCCGCCTGCTACCGGATCGTCGCCCATTACGGCTGGGACGACCTGGTGTTCACCCACTTTTCCGCCCGGGTTCCGGGCGGCGGCCATCACTTTCTCATCAACCCCTACGGACTGCTGTTCGAGGAGGTGACGGCGTCGAGCCTGGTCAAGGTCGACCTCAAGGGCGAAAAGGTCATGGAGAGCCCGTTCGCCGTCAATCCGGCTGGCTTCGTGATCCACTCGGCGATCCACGCCGCCCGCGACGACGCCCATTGCGTCATGCACGTCCACACCAGCGCCGGGGTCGCGGTCTCCTGCCAGAAGGAAGGGCTCAGGCCGATCTCGCAGCAGTCGATCTTCGTGCTGTCGAGCCTCGGCTACCACGATTACGAGGGGGTTGCCCTCAATGAGGCCGAGAAGCCGCGGCTCACCGCCGACTTCGGCGGGAACACATTCCTCATCTTGCGCAACCACGGTCTCTTGATCGCCGGCCCGTCGGTCGCCGACGCCTTCCTCGCCATGTTCGTTTTACAGCGGGCGTGCGAGATCCAGGTCATGGCGCAGTCCGGCGGCGGGACGCTGATCCCTATCCCGCAGCCGATCCTCGACGGCGCCCGCGCCCAATCGGCTGAGGTGACCCGCGGCCTCGGCGGCGCGCTCGCCTGGCCGGGAATCCTCCGCAAGCTCGACCGGCTCGACCCGAGCTACCGGACCTGACCGGCCCTGGCGTCTCGGGCGCCACCGCGATTGATGGCTGAGGACTATGCTAACGTTTACGCGCCCGGTGAACGGCGCAAGACCGCCATGGAGGCCGCAAAACCGCTCTTTTTCCGCGGTCGATTTGCCGGCGCTGCGCCAATCCGCCGCGCATCCCCCTCCTAAACGTATACTGGACAAGGCCGCGGTGGGCAGATACCGAATTGGGCAAGGGGCCGACGGCTGAGCGGGCCGGCTGCCCGTCAGGAAGGCAGACGATGGATTACGAGCGGCGCTTCGCGGATGCGATCAACCGTCTGAAGGCGGAAGAGCGCTACCGGTCTTTCGCCAATCTCGAGCGCGACGCCAAGCGGTTCCCGACGGCGATGTGGCGTCCCGAGGGCGAAGAGGACAGGCCCCGCGAGGTCACCGTCTGGTGCTCCAACGACTACCTCGGCATGGGCGTCCATCCCGACGTGATCGAGGCCTCGGTCCAGGCGGCGCGCGCCCACGGCGCCGGGGCCGGCGGCACCCGCAACATCTCGGGCACCCATAACCCGATCGTGCAACTCGAGGCCGAACTCGCCGACCTGCACGGCAAGGCCGCAGCGCTCGCCTTCACCTCCGGCTGGATCTCCAACCTCGCGGCGATCTCGACCATCGCCAGCCTGCTGCCGGACTGCCTGATTTTGTCCGACGCGCTCAACCACAATTCGATGATCGAGGGCGTGCGGCGCGCCGGCTGCGAGAAGAAGGTGTGGCGCCACAACGACGTCGCCCATCTCGAAGAACTCTTGGCCGCCGAGCCGCTCGATCGCGCCAAGCTCGTCGTTTTCGAGAGCCTCTAATCGATGGACGGCGACATCGCGCCGATCGAGGCGATCCTCGAAGTCTGCGAAAAGTACGGCGCCCTGACCTATATCGACGAGGTCCACGCGGTCGGCCTCTATGGGCCGCGCGGCGGGGGGTTAAGCGAGCGCGAGGGTCTCGCCCACCGCATCGACGTTATCGAGGGCACGCTCGCCAAGGGCTTCGGCTCGCTCGGCGGCTACATCGCGGCGAGCGCTGCGCTGGTGGACGCGGTGCGGAGCTACGCGCCCCAATTCATCTTCACCTCGACCTTGCCCCCGAGTGTGGCGGCGAGCGCCGCGGCGGCGGTGCGGCATCTCAAACGCTCGAACGCCGAGCGCGAGCGGCACCAGCACATGGCGCGCCTGACGAAGCACGCGCTGCGCGCCGCCGGCATTCCGGTGATGAACAACCCGTCGCATATCGTGCCGGTGTTCGTCGGCGACGCGCAGAAGTGCAGGGCGGCGAGCGCGCTGCTGCTCGACCGGCACGCGATCTACATCCAGCCGATCAACTATCCGACCGTCGCCCAGGGCACCGAGCGGCTGCGCATCACCCCGGGCCCCGCCCACAGCGAGGCGCAGGTCGCGGAGTTGGTCGAAGCGCTGGTCGACGTGTGGAAGACGCTGGGCCTGCCCTTCGAGGAATCCAAGATCATCCCGCTCCATCGCCCGGCCGCCAAGGAGATGGCGCCGTGCGTCTATCCGGAGATGAAGAAGGCGGCCGAGTAGCGGGGCCGCCAGATCGTCCGGGTGGCGTTATCGCGATCCCGCCGCGACGCGACGAATGGCGACGACGCCGGGCGCAGCCCTCGCGAACTCAGGACTTGGCTTTGACCGGCGCATCTGAAGCGAAGGGGCAGGCCCAGCCAATCGTCACGGATTTCCGAAATGAGGATCGGCATCTTGGAATGCGGCGCCCCGCCCGAGGCGCTTCGCGCCCGATTCGGCGGCTATGGCTCGATGGTGCAACGGCTGCTTGGTCCCAGCCGGGACACAGCGGTTTTCGACGTGCCGGGCGGGGCGCTGTCCACCGAAAGGCCCGGCTGCGACGCCTTTGTGCTCACCGGATCGGCGGCGGGGGTTTACGACGACCTACCCTGGATCCCCGAGCTGATCGGCTTTTTGCGACAGGTCAGGGGGCGCGCGAAGCTCGTCGGCATCTGCTTCGGCCACCAGGCGATGGCCGAGGCGTTCGGCGGCGCCGTGATCAAGTCGCCCAAGGGCTGGGGCATCGGGCTTCAACGCTACGACGTGCAACACCGCGCACGCTGGATGGACGGCGCGGCGCCCGTCCATGTCCCCGCCTCGCACCAGGACCAGGTCGTCGCCTGTCCGCGCTGCGCCCGCGTGACCGCCGCCAACGCGTTCACCCCCTATGCGGGGCTCGACTACGGCGACGCGATCTCCTTCCAGTTCCATCCGGAGTTTGAGGCCGAGTTCGCCGCGGCGCTGATCGACGCGAGGCGAGACCGTTTCGGCGCGCTGGCGGGCCCCGCCATAGCTTCATTCGGCCAACCGGACGATCGCGCCCGGGTGGGTCAGTGGATTCACCGTTTCCTCGACGCGCCGAGCGCTCCGGCGGCTGGTTCGCACGGCGACGGACCGGAATCGACATGAAACGGTCTTGCGGACCGTATGGTGAAGGTCGCTATTCTTCTCCCAGACCGGGCGGCTTGGCCGTGGGGAGGGGGGGGTCGCAGATACGCTCGAGGGCCGCCGCAGGCAGCCTCGGGCCCAAATCCCGCACCGTTACAACGACGTCAGTGTCGGCTCGCGCGGGACTTGCGAGTCCTTCTGCACCGAAACGTCGTTCTTCACCGCCTCGGCGCGCGTGAGCTCGGTGACCAAAAAGCAATATCCGAAGGCGCGACGAGGAGCGCGCCGCCCGTGGGATTGGCCCCGTAACAGCCAGCCGGAAATAGCGATAACAAGGTCTTAGCTCTGGATGACCAATATTTTGTCCAAGAAACAAGGGCGGACGCGGATCGCCTCGACGCCGCAAAAAGGCGTCACCTGATGTTCTCGAACCTTCCATCGTTAAACTCAGATCGAAGACGGACATAGAGCTTCCCGTCAGCCTCGGCGCGGTAGACCACGACCTTTGGTTCCCTGTGCGCACATCCCGGATGACGCCATGTCGGCGACGCCGATCACCGTAACTACTGCGCGCAAGCGGCCTCGGCCTTTGGGCTGTCGACCTCGACGCCGAGCTGATCGACGAGGGCCTCAAGCCGACTTTGAGCGGAGATGGCCGAGCCGGCCCGGCCCGTGAGCGTTAAC
>NZ_JBKQOT010000095.1:0-3865 GCF_052145395.1 Roseiarcus sp. | reverse complement strand
AATGCGCTTGCAGCCGGCCAGGATGGTGGCATTGTGGCCAATCCACACGTCGTCTTCGATCTCTTGTGGCGAACAGTCATTGTTCTCCGGCGTGACGCCCAATTGTGACAAGTAGAGGTAAGGATGGGTGGTCAGGCTGTGGAACGGATGGTTCGCTTCCACAAGCCGGACGTTGCTCGCGAAGGAGCAGTAACGGCCAATACGCGTTCCAGGTGGGATGCGCCAGCGGTCGAAACACCCGTAACTGTAGAGGCCAACGTGGATATCGTAGAGCTTACGGAAACGTTCTCGGATCAGCTTGCTTTCGAGACCGCCCTTGGCGAATTTCACGATCAAGCGATCGACGTTTTGTCGCAAACTCATTTGCCCCTCCAAGGGTAACACACATCTCCGCGTGACAATTTTCCTCTCGGTCTCGCGTCTACGCGTTGTCGTGGCTGTCTAACCAATATTGGTAATTAACGTCAACTCATTTTCTTTTTTTTGCGCCGTGGGATCGAGAAGTTGGATTTCTGAAAATAAGAAATACTTGGGCGACAATTTCAATATGCTCCTCATCGACCACGGGTAGCCGCGCGAGGCCGCATCAAACGATGCGATAGCCTGTCCATCGACCGGGCGTTGTTCGACGGAGGGCGCGGGCGCCGATCGGTTCACGTCCGTGCGCCATCAGTCGACTTCGCGCGACCCCGTCTTCGCAATCGGGACACTCAGCCCGATGGCCCGTCTTCCACCTTCGTGGGTCGCGCCCGGCTCGCGCCGCCGGCGGCGGCGACCCGACCCGGTTGGGCCGAGCAACAGGCCTCAAGCCTCGAGGAGACCGCTACGGCGTTGAACGAGATTACCATCGCCGCAAGCAGCACAGCCGAGGGGGCGCAGCACGCCATTGATGTTGTGGCGGTCGCGAGAGACGATGCGCAGCAGAGCATCGAGATCGTGCGGCAGGCGATCGACGCGATGGGCAAGATCGAAAAGTCTTCGAGCGAGATTGGCCAGATCATCGGGGTTATGGCCGTTGATGCATTTCGTCAGGGAATGCACGACGAGGTCCGTGTCGTGTTCGAGCGGCCGCTGGACGGCTGGCGAGGCGAAGGTCGAGTCGACGACCACCGTGAGCCCCGCGGCATGGGCTGCCCGCCGCAAACGATGACTGAATCCGGAGTGAGACGGGCGACCTCATCGATTGTGCGGTCCGCATTCAGGACGACCTGGCTCGAGGACGCGACGGATGCCTCGAGTCCGACTGGCGGCTTCGAGGTTCGTCACAACTGCGACCGGAGACTTGTGCTAGGGCTCCGACGATGAACGGTTTCGCCCTTTCCACCCTTACCATTTGTGGCCTTCATGAACTCGACGCGCACGGCGCTCGCGACGTGACGCACGTCCTGTCTCTCCTCGACCCGGGGACCCCGGAGCCGACCCCTTTTTCAACCTACGATCCGCACGTCCGAGCGACGCTCTATTTCCACGATGCGATCGAGCCCGCGCCCAACATCGTGCTGCCAGAGATGTCGGACGTCGAGACGATCCTTGCTTTCGCTCGCGACGCTGGCGACATGCGTCACTTGCTGATCCATTGCCATATGGGCATTTCCCGCTCGACCGCAGCAATGCTGATGGTCCTGGCGCAGACCTTTCCCGGTGAACTCGAGGTCGCCCTGGTCGACCGGTTGATGGAGATCCGGCCGCAGTCCTGGCCGAACTCCCGGATGATCGAATTTGCCGACGAGCGCCTCGGGCGCAATGGCCGCCTCGCCGCCGCGGTCAGCAGGATCTACGCTCGCCATCTGGCCAGGCGCCCCGACCTTGCCGAGGCGATGCTCAAAATGGACCGGGCTCGAGAGGTGGAACTCGGGCGGCGGAGTCAAAGTGTCGACCTGAGATAGCAGGCTGCCGCTCCGCCCCGTCGTCCATTTCGGTCCACTTCCGGCACGGCAGGTCAGGAGCTACGTCCTCCAACCGCTTCCGAATTCGCACCAGGCGCGGCTCGAGCCCTGGTTCAAGCTGGAAGCCGCGGCCGCGCGCCAGGGCGATCATCCCGTCGTTGGTCCGCAACGTATCGCCGAATAGCCATTCAATGCCGTCGGCGGCGGCTTTGCGTTCGATTTCCTCGAGCAAGGCGAAGCCGAGGCCATGACGTCGCCAGTCGTCTGCAATCGACATGGAAAACTCCCCGGCGCGGTCCGCGCAGGAAAGCGCCACCCGGGCCTCGCCGACCACCGTTTCGCGATCCTCCGCCGTCGTGGTGAGGAGCAGGGTCAGCGTGTCGAGACCATTCGCGGCCAATGTGCGCGCCAACTCTGACGGCGGGAGCTCGCTTACGGCGCCCAGGAACCGATTGTAGCGCGACTGCGTGGTCAGCCCTCGGACATAGATTTGAAGGATATCGCCGTCGTTCAAACGAGCCGGACGAACAGCGACGCGAGTCTCCGGGCCGCGCTTCGCCCGCAGCATGCCGAGCTCGAACGGATCCGGGTCAAGAGCGCTATCGTCGGCATGCGCGGAACGCGCAAGCTCAAGGAAACGACCGTGCAGAGGCGCCGCAGCCATAACCAACCTTCGCAATGAGAGGTTTGTATTGAACGCCGCTACGTCGGCGGGCTCCAGTCAGACGCGAAAACCCTCCGCATGATTTCGCGCTCCAGGCTGTCCGTGAATCGTCCGCCGGACTGCGCCAGGAGGCGGGCAATCTCCCGGTCGAACGCGCTCTGGCGGCGGGCGTCAAGCGCGCCGTTCAGACGGCGAGCCAATCTCTTGAGCTTGGCGCCGGCGCCGTTTGCGACTGGCGCCGTGCGATCGTCGCAGTGAACTCCGGTGTGCGTCATGCTGGCCATTGGACCAACCTCGTCATTGACCATGGCGGCATATGAGCTATTCTCATCTGCCATGCTCCCCGGGCGCGCATGTTGGCAAGGAAATTGGGAGAACGCAAACGATATTGTCTCAGCTGAATGATGAGAAAATCTCATGCTTAACGCCCTTCCATCGCTGAACGCGCTTCGCGCGTTCGAGGCGGCCGCCCGGCATCTCAGCCTGACCAAGGCGGCGATGGAGTTGAACGTCACGCCGGGAGCGCTGAGCCACCAGATACGCGGTCTCGAAGAGCATCTGGGCCTCAAGCTCTTCGACCGCAACGTACGGTCGATCGCCCTGACGGCGGCGGGTAAGGCGCTCCAACCCGGCTTGCAGGCGGGCTTTCTTCATATCCGGGAAGCGCTGGCGAGCCTCGACAGGCTCGGTGACGCGCGCGTTCTCGTGGTCAGCGCGTCGCCCGGGTTTACCTCGAAATGGCTGGCGCCGCGGCTCTATCGCTTTTCGATGGCCTATCCCGAAATCGACGTGCGGGTTTCCTCGTCGATCAAGAACGCCAATTTCACCACCGACGGCGTCGACGCTGCGCTCCGCAACCTTCCGCTCAATGCGGCGCAGGACGAAGCCCTCGAAGTCGAGAAGCTGATCGACCTGTCCCTCGTACCAGTCTGCAGCCCTGTCCTCATCGAACAACACGGGCCTCTCACTTCGCCGGGCACACTCAAGGGCGTGCCGCTGATCCATGACGACAGCCTGTCCGGTCGCGCCGCCATGCCGACCTGGGCCGACTGGTTTGCGGCGGCCGGCGTGAAGGGCGTCGACGTCAGTCGAGGTCTTCGGTTCAACAGCTCTGATCACGCGCTCGACGCAACGGTCGAAGGCGCCGGCCTGCTGCTCGCTCTCGATGCGCTCGCTTACGACGATCTGCGCACCGGCCGTCTGGTCACACCCTTCGCCCTGACCCTGCCTTCAGGGCGCTGCTACGCATTCGTCTGCCGGAAGGAGCGGTCAGAGTCGACGAAGGTGCGGGTCTTTCGCGCGTGGCTCAGGGAAG
>NZ_JBKQOT010000094.1:0-6796 GCF_052145395.1 Roseiarcus sp. | reverse complement strand
CTCAAGGCCGAGTACGATTGCATCAAGGCGTTCTCGGAGACCGACTTCACCGAAGATCTGAAGATGATCAAGGTCCCGACGCTGATCCTTCATGGCGACGATGACCAGATCGTGCCGATCGGCAATTCCGCGCACCTTTCGGCGAAGCTCATCCCGCACGCGACGCTGAAGGTCTATCCCGGCGCGCCGCACGGCATGTGCTCGACCGAGAAGGACAAGGTCAACGCCGATTTGCTGGCGTTCATCAGGGGCTGAGGCCGCGGCTGTCGGCGAAACGAACAGCGCCGGCGGAATCGTCGCTGGCGTCGCCCGCGCATTAAAAGGCATGGAAGGCGCTTCGCCTTCCGGAGATGTCCATCTTGTCCAACGCGACCGCCTACCCCGTCAGCGACGTCAACCGCGTCAAGCGCCTGCACGAGCGCGGATCGTACGACCGCGAGACCGTTCACGCGATTCTCGACGCGGCGGCGCTCTGCCACATCGCCTATGTCGTGGACGGACTACCCTATTGCACGCCGACGCTCTTCTGGCGCGAGGGCGACCGGCTCTATTGGCATGGGTCCAGCGCAAGCCGCATGCTGCGCCGCCAATCCGAGGGCGAGCCGGTCTGCGTGACCGTCAGCCATCTCGACAGCCTCGTGCTCGCCCGCTCAGCCTTCAACCATTCGGTCGACTATCGCTCCGTGATGGCCTTCGGCCACGCCCGCGTCATCGACGATCCGGACGAGAAGGCGCGCGCGCTCGCGGCGATGGTCGGCCGCTTCTATCCCGGCCGGTGGGCGACGCTGCGGCCGGCCACGCAGCAGGAGATCAAGGCGGCGCGAGTGATCGGCATGGACATCGAGCAAGCCTCGGCGAAAGTCCGCGCCAAGGGGATCGCGGACGACGAGGAGGATTACGGCTTGCCGATCTGGGCCGAACGGATCCCCGTGCGGACTGTGCTCGGGCCGCCCGAGCCCTGCCCGCGCCTCGTCCCGGGCGTCGAACGGCCGGAGACGCTCGGCGGCTATCGCGAGGGACGCGCGCTTGGGGATGCGCTGAGGGAAGCCCACGCGGCGACGTTTCCCGGCTCCAATCCCGCGAAGGCATTCAAGCCTTCCGTCTGAAGAGCAGATTGCCGCGCCGTCGAGTCGCGCTTTGGTGTCCACGCCGTTCGGGCCTCGACGGCTTCTTCGCGGCGCGGCTGATCAAATCCGCTCAAGCTCACCAGTTGTTTTGGTAAACATGATGACGAGGCGCGTAGAAGTAATGACGCACCGCGTTCGCAGTTTCGTAGGTAAAGTTCTTGCTCTCGTGGGATTGATTCCACCCGCGATCGAATGTCGATGAGCCTTGCTGCGGGCCGTAGGTACCATAGCCCGTGGCGCTTTGGGCGGATGCGGCGAGTGGAAAGGCGAGGGCAGCGGCCAAGGTGGCGAGGGCGATTGTCTTGAGCATAGAGGACTCCGTCGTGAGTGACCCTTAGGTCGGGGCCGGTCGGTCTCGAATCAAGACAGCCGGGGTCAACCTCACAAGGGTTTGATCCATTCCTTTCTTTGGAATCAGCGCGGGCGCTCGTAAGGCAATCGACTAATCCGGCGCAGGGCGCGGTAGGCGAAAAGCCGAAACCGGCGTTCGCCAAGCTTGTCGAGCCGCGTCGATTCTGTTCTTTGTTCGCGCAGGTCCTTGAGTCGCGTCGCTGTGCTCCATAGGGTGGCCGTCAGGACGCTGTCATCCGACGGACTACCGGCCGATGCCCGTATCACCGGCATCGAGATCGTGAAGCGGGAGCCGGCCTTCGGCGGACAGACCTTCGGCGGCGTCGGCGCCTACGAGCATCTCGTGGGCCGCGTGACCGGCGAACTTGATCCGGCCGATCCCGCCAACGCAATCATTCAGGACATCAATCTCGCGCCGCGCAATCCGCGCGGCATCGTCGAATACGCCACGGACATCGAAATCCTGAAGCCCGCGGACATGGCGCGCGGCAATCGAATCCTCTTTTTCGAGGTCAACAACCGTGGCAACAAGCTTGCGCCCGCCAACTTCAACGAGGCCGTGGCGGGAGGCCTTGCGGACCGCAACGCGTTGACCTCTTCCGGCGACGGGTGGCTCGAGCGCGCGGGCTACACGATGGTGTGGTTCGGTTGGGAGATGGATGTCCGCCCCGGCATGAGCCGCATCGGCATGCCCCCGGTGGTCGGCCGCCAGAGCGACGGGTCCGCCATCACCGGAATCGTCCGCTCGGAAATCATCACGCCCGCGCCCGCGGCCAGCGTGCCGATCAGCCTCAGCCAGCAGATCCTGAACTATCCGCCGGACAGCTACGACAGCTATCCGACCGCGAGCCTCGACAATCGAACCCCTGCCCCGGACGGCTTCCTGCCAACCCTCACGGTGCGAGCGCGCGAGCAGGACCCGCGCCAACCCGTTCCCAATACGGACTGGAGCTTCGGCGTCTGCGAGTCGGGAGGACCCATCACGCCCGACGCCAAACATATCTGTCTCAGCCGCCGATTCGAGCCTGGCCGGCTCTACGAACTCATCTATCGCGCCAAGGATCCGACCGTCGGCGGCCTGGGGTTCGCCGCGACGCGCGACCTCGGCGCCTTCCTCCGCAACGCGGAGAAGGACGACGCCGGGAGGCCGAACCCGATCTACCGGCCCGACAATCTGGCGATCGTCGAAGGAAGCTCGCAGAGCGGGCGCATGATCCGCAGCTTCATCGCGCTCGGATTCAATCGCAACGAGAGCGGCCGGCGCGTCTTCGACGGAGCGTTCCCTCATATCGGCGGCGGTCTCATGCCGCTCAACGTCCGGTTCGGCCAGCCTGTGCGGGCGTGGGGAGAGCAGCCGGATCACCTCTATCCGGCCTATGACTTCCCGTTCACCTATGCGCGCCAGTTCGACCCCTTGACCCAAAGGTCCGCGGGCCTGTTCGACCGCTGCGCCGCGACCGATACCTGCCCAAAACTCTTCCACGTCGCGACGGCGCTCGAAATGTGGGAGGGGCGCCAGTCGCTGGGCCTCACCGATCCGCTCGGCCTCGCCGACGTGGCGGACCTGCCGAACGTTCGCACCTACATCATGGCGAGCACGCAGCACGGGTCCGCCCCGCTTCCGTTGCCGACGCACGCCCCGTTCGGCAATTGCCAACAGCAGCCCAATCCCAATCCGCAACTCTGGACGATGCGGGCGCTGATGAACGCGTTCACCGCCTGGGTGCGGGACGGCGCGCCGCCGCCTCCAGGCGCGCGGCCGCGCATCGCCGACGGCACGCTCGTTCCCCCAGACCGCGTCGTTTTTCCCGAGATCCCCGTCAACGCCTACGGTGGCGTTGAGCGTCCGGCGGTCTCGCCCTTGAGAACCTACGATGCCCTGCACGTGCTAGACTTCGGCCCGCTCTATCGCGCCGGGGACACGAGCGGCGTGATCACGCGCGAGCCGCCGCAAACCTTGCCGGGAAGCTACGGCGTGCTCGAGACGCAGGTCGACGCCGACGGCAACGACCGCGCCGGGATCCGGTCCGTCTTCCTCCAGGCGCCGATCGGCACCTACACGGGCTGGAATCTCGGCCGAAAGGATCGATTCGAGAACGGCCTCTGCAATCTCCAGGGGAGCTTTATTCCCTTCGCCGCCGCCAAGGCGGAGCGGCTTGCGACCGGCGACCCCCGGCTTTCGCTGGAAGAGCGCTATCCATCCAAGGACGCCTACCTCGCCGCGTTCAAGAAAGCCGCTGACGGCCTCGTCGCGGAGCGTTATCTCTTGCCCGAAGACGCGGCGCTCCTGATCGGGCGCGCCGAAAACGAAGGAATACGCAGCGCGCCTTGAAAATCGAGGTTCGCCGGGATGTGAGGAGGATGCGATGCGCGAACTGGAAGGCGGCTGCGCCTGCGGCTGGGTGCGATACCGGCTCAAGTCGAAGCCGATGTTCGTCCACTGCTGCCACTGCCGGGAATGCCAAAGGCAGACCGGCAGCGCCTTCGTCATCAACGCGCTGATCGAGACGGATCGTATCGAGAGGCTCTCGGGCGAGACGGAGGCGGTTCCGGTCCCCGCCGAAAGCGGAACGCCGCAGACCATCCACCGCTGCCCGGACTGCAAGGTCGCGGTCTGGAGCCACTACGGCGGCCGTCGGCAGTTGAGCTTCATCCGGGTCGGCGCGCTCGACGAGCCCGAGACGCTGCCACCGGACATCCACATCTACATCCGCTCCAAGCTGCGCTGGGTCACCCTGCCCGCGGGCGTTCCGGCGGTCGAGGCCTATTACAAATCGAGCGAATTGTGGCCGGCCGAAAGCCTCGCGCGCCGCAAGGCGCTGTTCGGCTGAGGCGATGAGACACGGTTTCGGAGTGGCCGCCGCGCTGGCGCTCTCGGCGAGCGTTCCCCTCGCGCCGCGCATCGCCGCCGCTCAGGAGGCCGCGCCGGCCAACACGCTGATGGACCTGCGCCGCGCGCTCGGCGCGTGTCTGGCGCAGACGTCGCTTTCCGCCGGCTCGCGCGTGACGATCATGTTCATGATGAAGCGCGACGGCTCGGTGTTCGGCCGACCGCGCATCAGCTACGCCCATCTCGAAGGCGACGAGGACGCCAAGCGCCGCTTCCTCCACGAGGCCGAACGGGCCGTCGACTCGTGCCTGCCGGTGAGCGTGACGCCGGCGCTCGGCGAAGCCATCGCCGGGCGCATGTTCACGATCACGCTCGGACGCGAAAAGCCGCAGCCGCACGCGTGACGCATGGGCCTGACGCGAGAGCCCGTGCGTCACGGCGCCCGCGCCGGCCGGCGCCAGGATTTCAGCGAGAACTGCACGAGCGAGACCCCGATCAGCGCGAGGCCGACGAAGAAAAGCGGGTCGAACGAGAAATGCAGGGCCGCGATCCGCCACGACATCGCGAACGAAATGAGGGCGGTGAGCGCCGGCACCAGATTGAAGAACATGGTGACGAACCCGTTGTCCCCGCCGGTCGTCGTCAGCGAGATCTGGTAGAAGACGCGGCCGATCGAGGCCGCGATGATCGTGCCCGCGATCATGAGCAGGACGGCCGGCAGCTGATGGTCGACCTTGAGCTCCGACCGTCCGTAGAGGAGCGCCAGCGTCGTCGGGATCAGAAGGACGTTGGCGACGAAAAAATTGGCCGCAATCGCCGCCGATTCCCGATAATTTCCGAACCATTTGCCGATCAGGGTGGCCCCAAGCGCGGAGCAGAGGGGAACCGGGAGGGCGTAGACCCAGCTGCCTTCGAGGAAGCTGTCGGCGAGCGCGCCGAGCGCCGGCTTTTGCGCCTCGTCGAGCTGGCTCCAGGCGACGGCCATTGCGCCCACGAACGCGCCGGCGAAGCATCCGAAGAAGACGCCCGGCGACACCGGGATCGGCACCTTGAGCACGATCAGCGCCACGAGCGCCGCCCAGAACGGGATCAGATTCAGGATGGCGGAGATGATGATCGGATGGGCGTGAGCCAGGCCGAGGTTGTAGAGCAAGAGCCCGCTCATGCCGATCGCGAAGATGACCGCGAGCTTCGCGTAGTTCGACGGGTCGCGGAGGAGCGCGATGAAGTCCCGGCGGCTCTCATGACGGACCGTCAGCAAGGGAATCGAGATCAAGAGGGCGACCTGGGTCACGCAGACGAAGGCGATGGTGCTGAGGCGCTCAGCCGCGAGAAAGGAGAACGGCTCCTGAGTCGCGAACAGGAAGGCCGTCACCAGCGCATAGAAGCTGCCAAGCCGATAGTCGATCGCGGAGCCGGATCGAGACATCGCGTTCCCCTTGTCCGATCGCGCGGGCGCGCGCCTCGCAAAGTCTTGCCTCGCCAATTGGACCAAATCGGGCCGCCGGGCGCCAAATCGCACGGCGCCGGGGCGAAACGAGGGGCCGCGCCGGAATACCGCCGCCCGGGGCCAATGCATTGATACGTTGTCGGCTTTGCCATGGTGCGACGATTTAGCCTCTAGCCAGAAGGCTAATGATATTGCATTGCAACATTGCTTGCCGCTCCATAAGGTGACGGCGCCCAAAAGGCGCAAAAACAATGTCAATGACCCCGCCCAAGGCATACTCCCGCTCCGCAGCGCTCACGCCGAAATATGCGCGCCTGCTGGCCCTGATCGAAAAATTCGCCGAACGCTTCGAGCGCGGCGAGGCCCGCTCGGAGGTCGAGGACCTCCAGCACCGGGCGCTCGCCTCCATCCAGGAATGCGCCGACGTCGCGCTCAGTCTCGCGGAAACCGTGGGCGACGCCGCCTGCCCACGGGACATCACCTGCCTGCATCTCGGCGACTGGAACCACTGCAACGCCTGCCTGAACGAGCAGGTCGGCCGGTTCTTCGAACAGGCGGGCAAGTTCCTGACTGCGGTCATGCTGAGCGCGGAGCCCGGTCCGTTCATTGCGAAGACCGCGCGCGCTGAGCCGAAATCCTGCCACGCCTTCCCCGAACGCGCCGCCTCCTTCACCGAGGCCCAGCAGCGGGTGTTCGAACTCCTTGTGACCGGCCTGCCGAACAAGCTGATCGCCTACGAGATCGGCGTGTCGGAGGCGACCATCAAGGCGCATGTCAGCGCGGTGCTGCGCAAGCTCAGGGTCCGCAGCCGGGCGCAGGCGATCGCGCTGTCGTCCGCGTTCGAGCGCACCCGAAGCGAGCAGCCGTCCGCCTACTAGTTCATCGATTCCGTGAAACCAATCATGTGCGCGGGATTGAACGAAGCCGCTATCGCGGCGGAGGCGGAAGCGAGCGGGGGATCGGCGGGATGGAGTGAAGGTCCTCCTGCCTGAGAGGATGGGGTGTTCAAAGCCCACTCTCAGACAGGAGTTTCAGATG
>NZ_JBKQOT010000093.1:0-2854 GCF_052145395.1 Roseiarcus sp. | reverse complement strand
GCCAACTCCTCGTTGACATAGGGCTTGACGTCGGCGGCCTGGGCGGAGGCCACGAAAAGGAACGCGATGAACGCAGCGCGCAAGGCCCGGAACATGGTCACCCCCCGGTGGCAATCGGTCGCTTCATGGCCGAGAAACGCGGTTTGAGCCGGTCTCTGCGGCGATGCGGCCGCGACTGTATATCATGTCCGGGGCTGCCGCCCCTAAGCTGGCGGCGTGACGGCCCCCCGCGCCCAGGACGATTCCCTCGATCTTTGCGGCGACACGATTCCTAAGCTAATATGAGACGTTGTCCGCGAAGCCGACCGAAAGCCGTTTTGCTCATGGAACACGCGCGTATCGCCGCCGATCCCGCCGTGATGATGGGCAAGCCCTGCATCAGAGGGACACGCATCACTGTTGAGCTGATCCTCCGCAAGCTGGGCGCGGGGCGGTCGTTCGCGGACATCCTCGACGCATACCCGCAACTCACGGAACCGGACTTGCGCGCAGCGCTGGCCTTCGCCGCGGATTACCTGCAACACGAGACCGTGCTTGCTGCCGAGTGATGCGCTTTCTGGCCGATGAAAATGTTTCGCGGCTGGTTGTCGATCGGCTTCGGATCGCGGGCTTCGACGTCGCCTCGGTTGGGATGACGATTTCGGGAGCTTCGGATGAAGTCGTGCTCGCAGCGGCGACGCGGGAGGGGCGGATACTCGTCACTGAGGACCGAGACTTTGGCGAGTTGGTGATTCGACAACGGATCGACGTGCTCGGGGTCGTCCTGCTGGAGCTCGACCGCCTGTCCAATGCTGCGGAGGCGGACGCGGTCGCCGCGGTGATCGCTGCAAATCTGGACCGGCTGCCTGGCGCGCTGATGGTGATCGAGCCCGGAAGAGTCCGTATTCGACCTCTACAGCGATAGGCTGAAGCCAATGCCTGACCTTGGCAGCAAACGACACGGTGCGCTGGCGACGTCCATCTCGCCGATGACAAGGGGGAGCGTAAATACCCGTCCATCTTCGAGCGCGACAAGCCTCGCGTCGTCCGCGCGAACACGTTCGACGCAGAGCGCCGACGAGGGCAGCGACCGACGATGATGAGCGCTATGTGTACGCTGTGGCCCTCTTGCCGCTATCGGCCGCTTGCACAGGATCGATATTTCCGGTAAGATTTCCGGAAACAAGGGGGTGAGGATGACGGCCAAAGCAAGATCTTCTGTCGCAATTCACCGCGCCCGCAAGGAGCGGCAGGGCTTCGCGCGGGTCGAGGTCAACGTCCGTAAGGAGGATGCGAGCCTGGTCCGCCGTGTCGCCTCTGCCTTGTCCGACCCTTCGCGCGAGGCCGAGACGCGCAAGCTTCTTCGACAAAACTTTGTCGAACCGCCCAGGGCAAGCCTGAAGGCGCTGCTGGCGTCCGCGCCGCTCGACGGGATCGACTTCGACCGCAATCGAGATCTCGGCCGGAATGTCGACCTGTGACCTACCTGATCGATACCAACATCATTTTGGAAGTCCGGAAAGGCGCACGCTGCAATGCACGCGTGTCCGCATGGTACGCATCGATCACCGACGAGGATCTCTTTCTGAGCACGCTTGTGCTTGGCGAGATCCGAAAGGGCATCGAACTCGCGCGTCGCCGGGATGCAGGCCAGGCCGCGGCGCTCGAACGCTGGTTGCGGAAGGTCGAGACTGCATTCGGCGAACGCGTGCTCGGCATCGACAACGCCATCTCCGATCAATGGGGACGCATAAGCGCCATCAGACCGGTACCGGTCATTGACGGCCTGCTCGTTGCGACCGCGTTAACCAATGGCCTGACGCTGGTGACCCGTAATGATCGCGATGTCGCCGACCTGGGCGCAACAGTGCTTAATCCGTTTAAGGACGGCGTAGATCACGATTGATCGCCGCGCCGGCCGCTTTAGGAGGACGCAGCGCGTCGTCGCGCAAATTCCGCAAGTTTGGCGGGCCGCGGCCGACGAGGATGAGCACGATGTCTACGCTATAGCCCTACGATGGCGCTCAGTCCGCGAGCCCCATGACGAACGCCAAGGCGATATTGAGGCGTCCGACCTCCTCGCCGTTGAGGCGACCGACGAGCTGTCCAACCCGTTCGCGCCGAACGGTGACCGGCTTGTCGGCCATGACCTGAGACTGGACGCGCAAGCCATTCTCCTCGTTTGGATCAATAGTGACTCGGAAGTCCTGAGCATCGACGATTTCCGATGTCATCTGGCATATTACGACCGATGCATGTGCTTCAGGAAACGCATCGGTCTGGACAATGACCGCCGGTCGCGGCTTCCCATAATCGCCCGCCGCCGCGACGATGACAACGTCGCCACGCTTCATCGTTCGCTAGGGCTGGGCGCGTCGAATTCGGAAACGGCTTCAATCCAGCTCAATGCCTCGTCTTCGTGGCCCCGGTCGAGACGAACCACCTGAGCCGCAACCCGCTTTCGAACAGACCCGAGCCGCGGGTCAGGCACGACGAGACGCAACTCGCGCAGCCCTTGCCCGCGCCGCCGCTCGCGCATCATTCTCATTCGTTCGGCCGGCGCCGTCACCCGGATCTCCTCGATAGGCCGCCATGCCGCGACTGTAACGCGTTACAGATTCGAAAGCAATGAGGCGTGCCGCCGCCGGCAGCCAGGGGTCCGCAGGATAATACAGCGAATGACAGGATAGAGGTGGTGGATCACGCGGGATTCGAACGGCGCCGCGGCCGAGCCTTCAGTTCGGGGTCGCTCCCGCCGAGACGAGCGAGCCGCTTGGCGCCTTCGCTTTCAATGCGCGACTTGGTCGCCGGATGCGGCGTTGCTTTCGCCTCGGCGACGGTCCGAGCGTCAGCGGGGGGCCCTTCCCCGTCCCCG
>NZ_JBKQOT010000092.1:0-25211 GCF_052145395.1 Roseiarcus sp. | reverse complement strand
GCGTTCTTGATCGCGTCGTTGCCCTGCACCAGCCCCGCCGGCTCGAAGCGGGTGAAGGTGAAGGCCTCGACATATTCCTCCAGCGGCACGCCGTACTGGAGGCCGAGCGAGATCGCGATGGCGAAATTGTTCATGAGAGACCGGAAGGCCGCGCCCTCCTTGTGCATGTCGATGAAGATTTCGCCGAGGCGGCCGTCCTGGTACTCGCCGGTGCGCAAATAGACCTTGTGGCCGCCGACCACCGCCTTCTGGGTGTAGCCCTTGCGCCGATCCGGCAGCTTCTCGCGTTCGCGGAAACGCTCGACCCGCTCGATCACCCGCTCGACAATCTTTTCCGCCACCTGCGCGGCGCGCGCCGGGGCGGTCGCGGCGATCAGGGTTTCGAGCGCCTCGTCCTCCTCGTCGTCGTTCTCGATCAGCTGGCTGTTCAGCGGCTGCGACAGTTTCGAGCCGTCGCGGTAGAGCGCGTTCGCCTTGAGGCCCAGCCGCCAGCTCAGCATGTAGGCGTCCTTGCAGTCCTCGACGGTGGCGTCGTTCGGCATGTTGATGGTTTTGGAGATCGCGCCCGAGATGAACGGCTGCGCCGCGGCCATCATGCGAATGTGGCTCTCGACCGAGAGGGTGCGTTTTCCCGTGCGGCCGCACGGATTGGCGCAGTCGAACACCGGATAATGTTCCAGTTTCAGATGAGGCGCGCCCTCCAAGGTCATGGCGCCGCAAGCGAAAACGTTCGCCGTCTCGATTTCGGCCCTGGAGAAGCCGAGCGCGGTCAGAAGGTCAAAGCCCGGCGCCTCATAGCGCTCGGCCGGGATTTTCAGGTCGCGGCTCAGCGTCTCGGCGCCCAGCGTCCACTTGTTGAACACGAAGCGGATGTCGAAGGCCCCTTTCAGCGCCCCCTCGACCTTGTCGATCGCCGCCTCGGGGACGCCCTTGGCGCGCAGCGCCGCGTGGTTGATCGCGGGGCTATGCGCGAGCGTCGCCCGGCCGACGGCGTAGGCGATCATGTCCTCGATTCTCCTCTCGTCGTAGCCGAGCGCCCTGAGCGCGTCGGGCACGGCGCGGTTGATGATCTTGAAATAGCCGCCGCCGGCGAGTTTCTTGAACTTCACCAGCGCGAAGTCGGGCTCGATGCCGGTCGTGTCGCAGTCCATCACCAGGCCAATCGTTCCGGTCGGGGCGACGACCGAGACCTGGGCGTTGCGGTAGCCGTGGGCCTGGCCGAGGCTCAACGCGGCGCTCCAGGCGGCGCGCGCCGCTTCGCCCAGGTGGTCGAGGGCGGGGCCGGCCTTGGCGAGCGAGGCGTGGTCGAGCGGGGTCGGGGCGACCGACAGGCTCTCGTAACCCGAGACTTCGCCGTCGGCGGCGCGCTTGTGGTTGCGAATGACCCGGAGCATCGCCTCGGCGTTCGGCCGGTAGCCGGGGAAGGCGCCGTTCTTGGCCGCGAGCTCGGCCGAGGTCGCGTAGGCGCGGCCGGTCAGCACGGCGCTGAGCGCGCCGCAGATCGCCCGGCCCTCGTCCGAGTCGTAGGGGATGCCGCAGGACATGAGCAGGCCGCCGATGTTGGCGTAGCCGAGGCCCAGCGTGCGGTATTCGTACGACAGCCGCGCGATCTCGCGCGAGGGGAACTGCGCCATCGCCACCGAGATCTCGAGCGTCAGCGTCCAGAGTTTGACCGCGTGCTCGTAGGCGACGATATCAAAGGCTTTGGTCTCCGGGTTGAGAAACTGCAACAGGTTCAGCGACGCCAGATTGCACGCCGTGTCGTCCAAAAACATGTATTCGGAGCACGGGTTCGAGGCGCGGATCGGCCCGGACGCCGGGCAGGTGTGCCAGTCGTTGATGGTGGTGTGGTACTGGATGCCCGGATCGGCCGAGGCCCAGGCGGCGTAGCCGATCTTCTCCCATAGATCGCGCGCCTTGACGGTCTTGGCGGTCTTGCCGTTCAGACGCCACGTCAGGTCCCAGTCGCCGTCGCTTTCGACCGCATGCAGAAAGGCGTCGGTGACGCGCACCGAATTGTTGGAGTTCTGGCCCGAGACGGTGAGATAGGCCTCGGACTCCCAGTCGGTGTCGTAGACGTCGAAGTCGAGGCTCGTATAGCCCTGGCGCGCGTACTGGATGACGCGCTTGACGATGCCGTCCGGCACATCGTTTTTGCGAGCGAGTTTTACTTCGCGCTTCAAGGCCGGGTTCTTCTCGACATTGAAGCAGTCGTCGCCCGAGCCCTGGCAATTGACGCAGGCTTTCAGGATCGCCTTCAAGTGGCGCTTGACGACCTTCGAGCCGGCGGCGAGCGAGGCGACCTTCTGCTCCTCTTTCACCTTCCAGTCGATGTAGGATTCGATGTCGGGGTGGTCGACGTCGACGACCACCATCTTGGCCGCGCGCCGGGTGGTGCCGCCCGACTTGATCGCGCCCGCCGCCCGATCGCCGATCTTGAGGAAGGACATCAGGCCCGAGGACCGGCCGCCGCCTGAGAGTTTTTCGTTCTCGCCGCGAAGGGCGGAAAAATTGGAGCCCGTGCCCGAGCCGTATTTGAACAGGCGCGCCTCGCGCACCCACAGGTCCATGATGCCGCCCTCGTTGACGAGGTCGTCGGCGACCGACTGGATGAAGCAGGCGTGCGGCTGCGGATGCTCATAGGCCGACTTCGACTTCGTCAGCTTGCCGGTCTCGAAATCGACGTAAAAGTGGCCCTGGCTCGGGCCGTCGACGCCATAGGCCCAGTGGAGGCCGGTATTGAACCATTGCGGCGAGTTGGGCGCGGCGATCTGGCGCGCCAGCATGAAGCGCATCTCGTCGTAGTAGGCGCGGGCGTCATCCTCGCCGTCGAACACGCCGGCCTTCCAGCCCCAATAGGCCCAGGCGCCGGCGAGCCGGTCAAACACCTGTTTCGCCGAGGTTTCTGAGCCCGCGCGCTCGGCCTTGGGCAGGGCCTCGAGCGCCTCCTCGTCGGGAACCGAGCGCCGCAGGAAGGACGGGACGTCGGGCTCATCGACCTTTTTCAGGCGCGCGGGCACGCCCGCCTTGCGGAAATACTTCTGGGCGAGCACGTCGGCCGCGACCTGGCTCCAGGCGGCCGGGACCTCGATATTGTCGAGCGCAAAGACGATCGAGCCATCCGGATTGCGGATCTCGCTTTTGGTGGTTGCGAAGGCGATCGTGTCGTAGGGCGAAGCGCCCGCTTCGGTGTAGTGCCGCTCGATTCTCATGGTTCTCGCCCTCTCGATCCTCCGGCGGACACCCCCGGCGCCCGCCCATGCCCTCAAGTCGAACGCGAAGCGTGGCGCCGCGTTCCAAGTCCCTTCGCGCGGGCACGCGGACGCACGTCCGCCGGCACCGCTCTGTCGCCCGTACCGTCTCTCGCTGTCACTGACGCGTCTGTCGGCGGCGCAAAGCGCCTCCGGCCGATGACCCAGGTCAAACCGCACTCTCTAGGCCGGCGCCTGCCGCGCCCGCCCGCATTCCCTGAACGACTCGAAATTACGACTCTGCCTTGAGAGCGTCAATCCCTTGTGACGCTTGCCATCACCTGACACAACATATTGTGGATAAGAATGTATAATTCAAGGTTAATAGCGCCGCTCCTTGACAGGATCGTCCGAGTCGCCGGGCCTCCGCAAGAGGGTTTCGCCGCTGGAGCGCGGCAGGCCCGAGCGGTTCGAAGACTTGAGCGAGGGGGCTTGAATTGCGGGCGCAAATCGAGCAATGCCGCGAGCAGGCGCAGCCAATCGAAAACGAGTCCCGGGACGATGACCCTCAGCCGGCGCGGCATGATCCTGATCCTGTCCTCGCCCTCGGGCGCGGGCAAGACGACGCTGACGCGCATGCTGACGCAGGACAAGGCGCTCGACCTCACGCTGTCGGTGTCCGTGACCACCCGCCCGCGCCGCTCGTCCGAGGTGGACGGCATCCACTACCGCTTCGTCGACCAGCGCGAGTTCGAGCATATGAAGGCCGAAGGCGATCTGCTCGAATGGGCCGAAGTGCACGGCAACGGCTACGGCACGCCGCTCGCGCCGGTCGAGAAAGTGCTTGCCGAAGGGCGCGACATGCTGTTCGACATCGACTGGCAGGGCGCGAGCCAAGTGCGCGAGCGCCTCGGCGACGACGTCGTGTCGATCTTCGTCCTGCCGCCGTCGATGCGCGAGCTTCGCTCGCGGCTGGAACGCCGGGCCGAGGATTCGGCGACCACGATCGAGAAGCGCCTCGAGGCGGCCCGGCACGAGATCGAGCGCTGGCGCAACTACCACTACGTGATCGTCAACGACGACCTGCAGCGCGCCTACCGGGACGTTCTGGCGATCATCGCCGCCGAGCGGCTCAAGGTCCGCCGGGTGCAGGCGAGCGTCGAGCCCTTCGTCGAGAGCCTCGTGCACGGGTGACTTCGGGGCGAGTTTTTACCGATTGCAGGGCGGGGTCGCCGACCCAGCCCGACCGGGGCTTGAACCTTTCTCCAAAGAGCCGCCGGAAGACCCGGCGGGCGTTGCGCGCCGCGCGAAAGACGAGCGGCGAATTGAGGCAGGCGAATCAACGAGGTCTGTAGCCGCCGCCGCCATGATAGTAACCGCCGCCGTGGTAATGGGGGCCGCCGTGGTAATAGCCGCCGCCATGATAGCCGTAGCCGCCATGGTAATAGGCGCCGCCGTGATAGCCGTAGCCGCCATGCCAGCCATTCCACCCGTAGCCTCCGCCCCAGCCCATGCCGACGCGGCCGGCGTAACCGCACCAATACCAGCCAGGCCCCCTCCAGCCGTTGCCATACCAGCAGTAGGGCTGGCCGCCGTAGACGAACTGCGCCTGGTCGATCGGCGCGAGCTGGCCCGACGGATTGGGCGAGGCGAGAATGCCGTCCATCATCGCCGCGTCGGCCGCGCTGGCGACCGGCAAGGCGAGCCCGGCGGCGAGCGCCAGGCCGAGAGCAAATTTTCGGAGCATTCGCGAAGGATCCTTTCGGTTTTGAGACGCCGCAACGCGTCTCATCGGCGATCAGACTGGCGCTGCCCTTGAACGGGTGGTGAACATAGGCGGCTCTCTTCAGTCGGTAACGGTTCTGTTACGCAGGTGGACATGGAGCAGGTGGACATGGATCTGCTGGTCAACGTTGACGTCCCGGATCTCGCGGAAGGCATCGCGTTCTATACGAGAGCCTTCGATCTGACCGTTACGCGCCGCCTCGGCGCCGAGGCCGCCGAGCTCGGCGGCCTGCCGGTCCATCTCTACCTTCTAGAAAAGCCGGCCGGTTCGATCGGCGCCGGCAAGGAGCCGCGCCGCTATGATCGCCATTGGACGCCGGTGCATATCGACGTCGTCGTCGATGACATCGAGGCGGCGTTTGATCGCGCGGTCGCCGCCGGCGCGCGGGCCGAGACGGACATCCGCGTGGGCGCCTGGGGCAAGATCGCCGGGCTGTCCGATCCGTTCGGCCACGGCTTCTGCCTGATCGAGTTTCTCGGCCGCGGCTACGACGAGATTGCCGTTTAGCGGGCGCAGCGTGCAGGGCGGCGAGGGTCAGAAGCGCGGGACCCCTTTAGGTCTATAGTCGCTGCCGATGCTGCATCCTTTCCCCCTTCGCCGCTTCATCTGGATCGTCTTTGTCGCCGCTCTGATCGGCGTGCTTTACGGCGATCTTCACCACGGGGCGCCTGTCGTCGGCGCGATCGTCGCAGGATCGCTTGGCGCCGCCCTGTTCTCGCTCGATCGGTTCGTACTGCGGCGGAACGCCGGCTGGCTGTTTCCCCGCTTGCCGTTTCTGCCCTATCTCACCCTGCGCACGTGTCTTTATACCGCCGTCATCCTCATCATCAACGCCATTGCGGACCTCGTCGTGTCGGGTCATTTCATGGTGGTCGGCAGCGTCGACTTCCTGTTTTCCCTGGTGCTGATCGTCGGCGCCAACTTGCTCTTCAGCGTCAACGAGCTCTTGGGTCCCGGCACGCTCTTCGCCTTTGCCGCAGGACGCTACTACCACCCGCGCATCGAAGAGCGGGCGCTGCTGTTCATCGACATGCGCGGCTCGACCGCGATCGCCGAGCGCGTCGGCGAGTTGCGCATTCTGGATCTGCTCAACCGTTTCGTCCTCGACGTGTCGCTCGGCGTCGCCGAAGCCGGCGGCGAGATCCACAAATATGTCGGCGACGAAGTGATCGCGACTTGGCGGCTCGCTCCAGGCGCGAACGAGGCCGGCTGCGTGCGGGCCTGCTTCGGCGCATTCGACCGGATCGCCGCTGAACGGTCCGCTTATGAGCGCGGCTTCGGCCTCGTCCCCGACTTCCGCGCTGGCCTTCATTGCGGCCCGGTCGCCGTCGGCGAACTCGGCTATCTGAAAAAGGAGATCGCGCTGATCGGCGATACGATGAACGCCGCCGCGCGCATTGTGGAGGCGTGCCGCGAAACCGACAATCGCGTCCTCGCCTCGGCCGCCCTCATCGACCGCCTCGCCGCGCTGCCGCCCGGCGTGATGCGGCTGAGGCTCGGCGAACTCCCGATGCGCGGCAAGGAGCGCCCCTTGGAGCTCTACGTGCTGGAGAAGGGTTAGCGCGCGTCGAGCCCGTAGAGCGAGTGCAGCGTGCGCACCGCAAGCTCGGTGTAGGGCTCGTCGATCAGCATCGAGAACTTGATCTCGGAGGTTGTGATCGCGCGGATGTTGATGCCCTTGGCGGCGAGCGCCTGGAAGGCGCGGGCGGCGACGCCAGAGTGGGAGCGCATGCCGACGCCGATCGCGGAAATCTTCACCACGTCCTCAGTCCCGTTCATCCGCGCGTAGTTGATCGCCTCGCGCCGCGCCTCGATGATTTTCTTGGCGCGCTCGAAGTCCGCGCCGGACACGGTGAAGGTGATGTCCGTCGTCGCGGCGTCCTCGGACACGACCTGGATGATCATGTCGACGTTGATGTTGGCCTCCGCCAGCGGCCCGAAGATCGCCGCCGCGACGCCGGGCTTGTCGGCCACTTCGCGCAAGGTGATCTGCGCCTCGTCGCGCGAGAAGGCGATGCCAGTGACGACCTGCTGCTCCACGATATCCTCCTCGTCGCAAATGAGCGTGCAAAGCTTCGGGTCGGCCGGATCGTCGTAGGACGAGCGCACGAAGAGCTTGACCTTATGCACCATAGCCACCTCGACCGAGCGCACCTGCAGAACTTTGGCGCCGAGCGACGCCATTTCGAGCATTTCCTCGAACGAAATCTTGTCGAGCCGGCGGGCCCTGTGCACGATGCGCGGGTCGGTCGTATAGACGCCGTCGACGTCGGTGTAGATGTCGCAGCGGTCGGCGTGGATCGCCGCGGCCAGCGCCACCGCCGACGTGTCGGAGCCGCCGCGCCCGAGCGTCGTGACCCGGTTCGAGGGCGCGTGCAGGCCCTGGAAGCCCGCCACGATCGCGATCTCGCCGCCGTTGAAGCCGTCGACCAGCGCCGACCCGTCGATCTTGGCGATCCGCGCCGCGCCATGCGCACTGTCCGTGAGGATCGGGATCTGCCAGCCCTGCCAGGAGCGGGATTTGAGACCGATGTCCTTGAGCACGAGCGCGAGCAGGCCCGCCGTGACGAGCTCGCCGGAGGCGACGATCGCGTCGTATTCGGCGTTGTCGAAGTGCGAGCCCGCCTCCTTGCACCAGGCGACGAGTTCGTTGGTCTTGCCGGCCATGGCGGAAACGACGACCGCGACCTCATGGCCCGCGTCCACCTCGCGCTTGACGTGGGCCGCCACGTTCCGGATGCGCTCGACGTTGGCGACCGACGTGCCGCCGAATTTCATCACCAGACGCGACAACACAAACCTCGGAGTTGTGAGGGAAGGCGCCCCCGCTCGCGTAAGGGGCCGCGGCGGCGTATAAATGCGGGGCTCTGGCGGGTCAACGCCGGATGCGAGAGCGATCTTTTGGTATCGGGCCGCCGTGCGCGAACGCGCTCCCGCCCAGGGAGGGAACACGAATCGGCCTCCGAAGTCGGCGGTCGCCAAGCCGATCTGTTTTGGTGGTGCGAGGTCTAAATGAACGCCCAATCTGCCCCGAGCGTGATCGCCGAGGAAGTGCAGCGCTTCGACGCGCTCGGCGATTCCTGGTGGGACGAACATGGGCCGATGGCGCCGCTGCACCGGCTGACCCCGGTCCGCGCGGCCTGGGCCCGCGACGTCGCCGCCCGTCATTTCGGCCGCGAGAGCGAGGCCCGCCCGCCGCTCGCGGGTTTGAAAATCCTCGACATCGGCTGCGGCGCGGGCCTCTTCGCCGAACCGCTGGCAAGGCTCGGCGGCGACGTTTTGGGGATCGATCCTGCGCCGGCCTCGATCGGCGTCGCGCGCCGCCACGCCGAGGAAACGGGGGCGAAGCTCGCCTACCGGGTCGCCACCGCCGAGGAGCTTGCCGCCGAGGCGGCGCGGTTCGACATCGTGACCGCGATGGAGGTCGTCGAGCATGTCGCCGACCCGGCGCGCTTCGTCGCGGCGGCCGCCTCGCTCCTGAAACCCGGTGGGCTCTTCCTCGCCTCGACCCTCAACCGGACGCTAAAAAGTTTCGCCTTAGCCATTGTCGGAGCTGAATATCTTCTGCGTTGGCTCGAGCCGGGGACCCACCGCTGGGAGCAGTTCGTCACACCGGAGGAGCTTGCGCTCGCGGTCCGCCAGGCGGGGCTCAAGGTGGTGGAGCGGAAGGGCGTCGCCTACGACCCGCTGCGGCGGACGTGGCGACTGTCGAGCGACCTTAGCGTGAACTACCAGTTGGCGGCGAAGAAGCCGCGCGGGTGACTTCGGGCGTCTCCCCTACCACCGCGCCATCGCGCGGTCCCGCTCCCCCGCGATGCGGGGGAGGAAATGCGCAAAGCCTCTCCTCCCCCGTGTAGCGCGAGCGAAACGGGGGAGGGGGACCGTCCGAAGGACGGTGGTGGGGGCGCTCGCAGGCCTTTACCCCTTCCCAGGGCATTCCTTCGCCAGCCGGTCCATCGCCTGGGAGAATCCGGTCAGCGAATAACTGTCGGTCGTCTCGCTGCCCTTGGTCGAGGCGGCCTTCACTTCGAGCGAGACGCCCTTCTTCATTTCGGCGATGAGGGCGCTTTCGCGCGCGGCGTTCTTCACCCAGAGGTTCGCGCCCTTAGGCAGGAGGTCGAAACTTTCCTCGCCGACGGTGGCGATGGGCGCCGGCGCCGACTTGCCCTTGGCGTCGGTTTTCGCCTCGGCCTTCGGCTTCGTCTTGCTGGGCTTCGAATCGGCCTTTTCGACCCTGGCGTCGGTCTTGTCGGCTTTGGCCGTGGCCGCCGCGCCCCCCGCGACCTCGAAGCCCATGATGAACGACACTTCGTTGCGCACGCCTTCGGCCGGACGGTCGGAGATGAAGGCGTAGCCCGCGTCACGCTTGACGCCATCGGGCTCCCGCGTCTTCGGCTGGGCCAGCACGTAGCAGATCTTGCCCTTGCCGGCCTGGCCGACGAACACGTTCCAGTCGCCGAAGGTCGCCACCAGATTAGGTTTCGCCGCCTCTTTTTTTTCGATTGTCTTGGCGCCGGTGTCCGCCGGGGCGAGGGCCGACACCAGGGCGACGATGGCCGCGGCGGATGCGGCGTAGGCGCGCCAACGAGATGAAACGCTGCGAGATGTCATGAGCCTCAACCCTTTGAACCTTTTTCGCCGTCCGCGCCGGCGTTTCGCTCCCCTTGACGTCGGATCGGGGCGAAATTCCGGCCCCGCGCTTTGCGCGGGCGGCCGGGCCTTGTAAACCTGCCTGTGGTTAATGAAAAATGAGTAAAACGAGGAGCTGACGATGAAAGCCCTGATCTGTCCGTCGCTTGGTCCCGCAGAGACGCTGAAGGTCATGGACGTCGAGAAGCCCTCGGCGAAAGAGGGCGAGGTCGTCGTCGACGTCGTCTATGCGGCGCTGAACTTCTTCGACACTCTGATCATCGAGGGCAAGTACCAGCTCAAGCCCGAGCCTCCGTTCTCGCCGGCCGGCGAGTTCGCCGGCCGCGTGGCCGCGATCGGGCCGGGCGTCACCGGTTTTGCGATTGGCGACCGGGTGATGGGTTCGACCGGCTTCGGCGCGGCGCGGGAAGAGATCGCCATCGCCGCGAATCGTCTCGCTCATGTCCCGGCCGGTCTCCCGCTCGACAGGGCGGCCGGCCTCGCGATTGCGTACGGAACCTCGCTTCATGCGCTGAAGCAGCGCGCCGAGATGAAGCCGGGGGAGACATTGGTCGTCCTCGGCGCGTCGGGAGGGGTCGGGCTCGCGGCGGTCGAGATCGGCAAGGCGATGGGCGCCCGGGTGATCGCCTGCGCCTCGTCCGACGACAAGCTCGATTTCGCCCGCCGATATGGCGCGTCCGAGACGATCAACTACGCGACCGAGGATTTTCGCGCCCGCCTCAAGGCGCTGACCGCAGGCCGAGGCGTGGACGTCGTCTACGATCCGGTTGGGGGCCCGCTGACCGAGCAGGCGCTGCGATCGCTCGCCTGGAAGGGCAGGCTCTTGGTGATCGGCTTTGCTTCCGGCGACATTCCCAAGCCGCCGCTCAATCTCACACTGCTCAAGGGCTGCGACATCCGCGGCGTCTATTGGGGCGAATTCGTCAATCGCGAGCCGGAGGCGCATCGCGACAACATGTCTCAGTTGCTTTCGTGGGCCGAATCCGGCGCATTGAGCGTGCATGTTCACGCGAAATTTCCGCTTGAGGAGTACTGGAAGGCGTTCGAGGCGATCTCGAGTCGTCAAGCCTTGGGCAAGGTCCTTCTGCAACTCGGGACCGACACGTGAAAAAAATAATTCAGGCCACTTGATATTTATTGTGCACTGCACAATAATGGGTGTTGCGGGGAATGAAACGCCGAGGCGAATCGGCGAGGGACGTCATGAGCGACATCAAGTCATCAAACGTAGAGGTCCGGCGGCTCTGGCCATCGGATATGGAAGCCTACCGCGACCACCTGTTGCGCCTTGACCCGCGCAGCCGCCACGAGCGGTTCGGCGGGGGGATGTCGGACGACTTCCTGGTTCACTATGCCGAATCGTGTTTCGGGCAGGGCGACCTGTTGTACGGGGCTTTTATCGACGGGGAACTCGTTGGCGCGGCCGAATTGCGGTCGAACACGGCGATCTGGAGCGAGCAGGCCCCGTTCGGCCGGCACATCCACGGCGAGGCGGCCTTCTCGGTCGAAGAGGGCTTTCGCCGCCGCGGGATCGGCGAGAAGCTTTTCCGGCGCATTCAGCGCGCGGCCTCGAACCACGGGGTCGAGACGATCGAGATCATCTGCCTGCCCGATAATATCGGGATGCGGTCGCTCGCGCAGAAGTTCAAGACGCACTTCACCTTCGAGGAGTGCAATCTGACCGGCCGCCTGCGCGCCCGCCGTCCGACGCCGTTCTCGCTGATGCGCGAGGCTGCGGGCGATGCGGTCGATTTCGGCGTCTCCCTGTTCGACGCTCAATGGCGCGCCGTGACCGCGGGGCATGCCCACGCGCACGGCCAGGACGCCGCCTGACGGGGGACGGACAATCGGGCCGGGCTGTCGCCCGGTCCTGTCCCAGCGCGCCTTGTTGGTAGGGGTCGGGCGTCGGCAACGCTGTCGTTGACCGCGTTGTCGCGGTCGGGCCCACCGCGGCTATTATTGGCTTGCATCCTGTAGACGCGGTCGTTGACCGCGTCACTGCGCTGCGCCAGGCCCGCTCAGACGTTCATGAGAGCCCAGGCGGCGTCGCGCAGCGTGGCCGGGCGGAGGTTTCTGAAACGGAAGTAAGAGCGGCGGTCTCGCGGGGAGCATCGGGCCCGACAGGCAGACGCGGCTCCTGCCGCACGACGGCTTCGACGCTTCGGGCCGGGCCGGATTCGTCTTCGGAGTCGTTTCGCGACCGCTCGCTCACTTTCCCGTTTTCCCTGCAACTGTCGCCATGCGGTGCGTCATCGTGGTCTCACATAGATAATAAAGAATTAAAGCCAGTGTCGCCGCCAACATTCGTCCGCTCCTGGTCGCCCACCGCCAGCCCTCATTATTTCGTCTTTACGTAAAGGTGATGCGCGGTCGGATGGAGAACAATCCGACATATTGACGCAGCGTGTATTGACCGGAAATTCCTGTGGCGCCGGTGGAAAACAACTTGGTGAAGGACAAGCCATCATCGAAAACGCGATCCATGGCCGAAGCGCATCGCGGTCTCTCCCGCCCATCTGACGCCCGCTGCCATCCGGCGGCGTTTTTCAAACGCTTTTTGCTTCCAAGACTGGCGCCGGAATTTTTTTGCCTTCCGAATCGGGAGCGCCCCGATATTCCCTTCTTCAATTCAGAAATCGGGTCTATAATTCGGATTATCGGAATTCGCCCGGCCCCTACCGCGCCGCGCCTCAAGCTCGGCGGCTTGGCCGTTACGATTTTTTTGCGCAAGCTGCGGACCAAACCGTTGAAAATGTTCAAAACACGGGTGGATAAGGCCGGCAATCCCGGTGCCGAACGCGTCCCGAACGCGTGTCGAATGCATGGCGAACGCCGCTCGGACGCCGTCGAGAGGAGGATCGACGCGCCCCTGGCGTTCCCCTCTAGTCCTGATGACGGCAGGGACTCGTCCGGCCGCCGCTCACCCAAGCCGCCGGTCGACCATCATGGCCTTGATATGCGAGATCGCCTTGGCCGGGTTGAGGTCCTTCGGGCAGGTCTTGGCGCAGTTCATGATCGTGTGGCAGCGGTAGAGCCGGAACGGGTCTTCGAGGTTGTCGAGCCGTTCGCCCTTCGCCTCGTCGCGCGAATCGATCAGCCAGCGGTAGGCCTGCAAGAGGATCGCGGGCCCGAGATAGCGGTCTCCGTTCCACCAGTAGCTCGGGCAGGAGGTCGAGCACGAGGCGCACAAAATGCACTCGTAGAGCCCGTCCAGCTTGGCGCGGTCCTCCGGCGACTGCAGCCATTCCTTCTCGGGCGCCGGCGTCGTCGTCTTGAGCCATGGCTCGATCGAGGCGTGCTGGGCGTAAAAGAGAGTGAGGTCGGGAACGAGGTCCTTGACCACCTCCTCGTGGGGCAGGGGGTAGATCACCACCGGCGCTTTGACATCGTCGATGCCCTTGGTGCAGGCGAGCGTATTGAGCCCGTCGATGTTCATCGCGCACGAGCCGCACACGCCCTCGCGGCAGGAGCGCCGGAAAGTCAGGGTCGAGTCGATCTTGGACTTGATCCAGATCAGCGCGTCCAGAATCATCGGCCCGCAGTCGTCGCGGTCGACGAAATAGGTATCGATGCGCGGATTCGCGTCGTCGTCCGGATTGTAGCGGTAGATGCGGAACTCCGTCACCCGCTTGGCGGTGGAGGGCCGCGGCCACATCTTACCCTTGGTCGGGCGGGAGTTCTTGGGCAGGAAGAATTGGACCATCAGCGTCTATCCATGTCGCGGGCGCGCAAGCTTTAGTACACGCGCGCCTTCGGCTCGATGTAGGAAACGTCGTTGCTCATCGTGTAGGTGTGGACCGGGCGGTAGTCGATCTTGACCGTCTGCCTGTCCGAGTCGACCCAGGCGAGCGTGTGCTTCATCCAGTTGACGTCGTCGCGATTCGGGTAGTCCTCGCGCGCGTGCGCGCCGCGACTCTCGAGCCGGTTCAGCGCCCCCTCCATCGTCACCACGGCCTGGACGATCAGGTTGTCGTATTCGAGCGTCTCGACGAGGTCCGAGTTCCAGATCAGCGAGCGGTCGCTGATGCGGACGTCGGCGCCGGATCGCCACGCTTCGTGGATCTTCTGCTTGCCTTCCTCGAGCGTCTTGGCGGTGCGGAAGACCGCGCAGTGGGCCTGCATGACCTTTTGCATGGCCAGGCGCAGATCGGAGGTCGGCGTCCTGCCTTTGGCGTTGCGGAACTTGTCGAGGCGGGAGAGCGCGTACTCCGCGCTGTCCCTGGGCATCTCGGGTTGCCGGTCGCCGACGTGCAGCTTCTCCGCGGCGCGCAGGCCCGCGGCGCGGCCAAACACCACGAGGTCGATCAGCGAGTTGGAGCCGAGGCGATTGGCGCCATGGACCGAGACACAAGCCGCCTCCCCGAGCGCCATCAGGCCGGGGACGATCGCGTCCGGGTCGCCGCCGACCTTCGTCAGCACCTCGCCGTGGTAGTTCGTCGGGATGCCTCCCATGTTGTAGTGCACGGTCGGCAGGACAGGGATCGGCTCCTTGGTCACGTCGACGCCGGCGAAGATGCGCGCGCTGTCGGAGATGCCGGGCAGGCGCTCGTGCAGCACCTTCGGATCGAGGTGATCGAGGTGCAGGTAGATGTGGTCCTTGTTCTTGCCGACGCCGCGGCCCTCGCGGATCTCGAGGGTCATCGAGCGGCTGACGACGTCGCGCGAGGCGAGGTCCTTGGCGGAGGGCGCGTAGCGCTCCATGAACCGCTCGCCTTCGGAGTTGACGAGATAGCCGCCCTCGCCGCGCGAGCCTTCGGTGATGAGGCAGCCCGCGCCGTAGATGCCGGTCGGGTGGAACTGCACGAACTCCATGTCCTGCAGCGCCAGGCCGGCGCGCAGCGCCATGGCGTTGCCGTCGCCGGTGCAGGTATGGGCGGACGTCGCCGAGAAATAGGCGCGCCCGTAGCCGCCGGTCGCCAGTACCGTCGTCTGGGCGCGGAAGCGGTGAATCGTGCCGTCGTCGAGCTTGAGGGCGACGAGCCCGCGCACCGCGCCTTCGGAGTCGCGAATCAGGTCGATGGCGAAATATTCGATGAAGAAGTCGCAGCGCGCCTTCAGCGCCTGGCCATAAAGCGTGTGCAGGATCGCGTGGCCGGTGCGGTCGGCCGCGGCGCAGGTGCGCTGGGCGATGCCCTTGCCGAACTCGGTCGTCATGCCGCCGAACGGACGCTGGTAGATCTTGCCGACCTCGGTGCGCGAGAACGGCACGCCCCAGTGGTCGAGCTCGTAGACCGCAGCCGGAGCGTTGCGGCAGAGGTATTCGATGGCGTCCTGGTCGCCGAGCCAGTCGGATCCCTTGACGGTGTCGTACATGTGCCAGCGCCAGTCGTCCGGGCCCATGTTGCCGAGCGAGGCCGAGATGCCGCCCTGCGCCGCAACCGTGTGCGATCGCGTCGGAAAGACCTTGGAGATGCAGGCGGTCTTCAAGCCCGCCTGCGCGCAGCCGACGCTGGCGCGGAGGCCCGCGCCGCCCGCCCCGACGACGACGACGTCGAAGGTGTGGTCCGTGATCGGGTAGGCCTTGCCGCCGAGCGCCGGGGCGCTCTCAGCCGGGGAGCCGTTCGTCGCCATTGCGATGGTCCGTTCTCAAAAGATCGTGGTCAGGTGAAGCTGATGCGCAGCGTCGCGTAGACGCAGGCAAGCGCGAGAATTGCGGCGAAGCATGTGTTCGCGATGAGCGCCCAGGCGCGGGGATGTCCGTCGACATAGTCCACGATGATCGAGCGCATGCCGATCTCCATGTGCACGATTCCCGACAGGATGAAGGCGAGAAGAAGGATGGCCGGAATCGGACGGCCGAGCGTGGCGCGCACGCCGTTGTAGTCCATGTGCAGGAGATCGAGAATGAGCCAGACGAAATAGAGGCCGAGCACGACATTCGCGAGCCCGGTCACGTGGATCGTCCAGGCCTCGCTGGTTCCTTTGAGCGACGACCCGAGGAAACGAACGCGCGTGAGGGGGGTGCGCAGCCCACCGGCTTTACCAGACATCGGAAGCTCCCTTACCGGACGGCGTAGCCGATCGCCCAGGTGACGACGGTCAGCACGAGGGCGGCGATCGTCGTCGCCCATGTCAGTTGTTCGCGCGCCGGCGCATCCAGGGCGTAACCGGCGTCCCAGAGGAAATGCCGGATTCCGCCGAGCATGTGATTGAACAAAGCCCAGGTGAAGCCAAACAGCACAAGCCTGCCGATGATCGAATCGATGAAGGCCGTGAACCAGCTGAAGGCCGCTGCGTCCGTCGAGGCGGCGATGAGGAACCAGGCCAGCAGCAGGACGCCGACATAAAGCCCGAATCCGGTGATCCGGTGCATGATCGACATCACCATCGTGATGGTGAATTTGTAGATGAGGAGGTGCGGCGACAACGGGCGCGGTCGCGGCCTGCCCCGCGCAAGTTCAGTCGATGCCATGCGATCCGTCCCGTTTGAGTTCGGGCGCAGTCTTAGACCGGTCGTCCGGCCCCCGCAATGCTTCACTATGTCGCCGAAAGTTCAATGGGGCGCCCCAGTCAGCGATGGAGCGCCGCCTCGACTTCGGCGCGCGTCGGCGGGTTCGACCCCTTGCGGGTGCAGGTGATCGCGGAAGCGCAGGCGGCGAAGCGCAGCCACTTCTCGATCGCGGCGCGGTCGGGCGCGGCCGAGCCGTCGCCGAGCGCGGAATCGCGATCCATGGCCGAAAGCAGCGCGGACATGAAGCTGTCGCCGGCGCCCACGGTGTCGATGACCTCGACGCGCCGCGCGGGGATCGCGATTCGCTCGCCGCCGAGTATAGCCAATGCGCCGCGCTCGCCGAGCGTCGCGACGCAGAAGCGCGGTCCGATCTTCGCCCAGGCGGCGAGGCTGTCCTCGACCGCCCGGCCGGGATAGAGCCACAGAAGGTCCTCCTCGCTCGCCTTGACGATGTGGGCGAGCGACGCCTGCCGCTCGACCAGCGCAGCGACGGACTCGCGGTTCGGCGTGACGAGCGGTCGTATGTTCGGATCGTAGCTGACGGTCGCATGCGAACGCGCCGACGCGAGCGCCTCGACGACGCGTTCGCCATGCCGCGAATCGACGGCGGAAATCGAGCCGACATGCAGGTGGCGGCCGGCCGGCGGCCAGACCGCGGGAAACGGCCATGGGCCGTCGAACGAGGTCGCATCGAGGTAGAACGAATAGCGCGATCCGGTCTTGGCGGTGCCGCGCATGACGAAGGCGAGCGTCGAGGGCCGCTGGTCGCGCAGGACGAACCTAAGGTCGACGCCGTTCTCCGCCAGGCCGGCGGCCAGCGCCTCTCCGTTTCCGTCCTCTGAAATACGAGAGACGAACGCAGTCTGCGAGCCGAGCCGTGCGAGCCCGATCGCGACGTTGTAGGGCGATCCGCCGAGAACGGCGTCGTAGCCGCTCGCCTTCTCCGGATCGGGAATGAGGTCGATCAGCGCTTCGCCGGAAATGAGTATCATAAGACCCTTCGACTCCTCAGATGGCGTTTCAGGCCAGCGTATAGGTCGTCTTCACCGTTGTATAGAATTCGGCCGCAGAGCGGCCCTCTTCGTGCGGGCCGAGGCTCGAGCACGGTGGGGCCGAACGCAACGCTCGGCCGACAGTTACCGTGACGTCGTGACATTGACGCGGCCGCGCCGGCTGTCTAGCCTCTAGCATGCTAGCTGGAAATGGACGGTAGGGCCAGTTCCGGCGATTTGCAGGCAAGACATTGGCCAAAGGCGCTCACTCGAAAGCCGACGCCGTTTATGGCGAGCTGAAAAAGGCAATCCTGACGGGGGCGCTCGAGCCTGGCAGCCTGATCGAGAAGGCGGAGCTGTGCGAGAAATTCGGAGTGTCGCGTTATCCGGTGTCCGCCGCGGTCAGCCGGCTTGCCTACGACCAGCTCGTCGTCGTCGCCCCGCAGCACGGCTCTTTCGTCTCGCGAATCTCTCTTCATGACGTGCGCGAGCGGCTGTTCATTCGCAGCGCTCTCGAAGGCGAGATCGCGGCCGAGGCCGCCCGCCGTATGACTCGCGCCGATAAGGATGCGCTCGGGGCGAACCTGAAAGAAGCGAAGGCCGCAGTCGCGGCGAACGATCGCGCGTCCTTTTATGCCACGGACGTCGCTTTTCATCAGATTCTGACGTCCCGGCTGACCATGGCTCGCGCGGGCGAAGTGCTGGACGGTCTTCGCGTTCACCTTGAGCGCGTCCGGAGGATACTCATGTCTCCGCCCGGCCGGATTCGCGAAGTGCTGGCCGAGCATCACGCCGTTGTCGCGGCGATCGAAGCCGGCGACGCCCACGCTGCTCGCGATGCGATGAAGAGGCACCTCAATGTCACGGGCGACCTGCTCGAGACGGTCGCTCGTCAGCGGCCAGGATTGTTCGCCGCCTAAACGAAGACATACAACAGGGAAGCATGCCATGGCGCCGCCACGCTCGTTGTGTCTGAACGCGTCGGACAACGTTATTATCGCGGTCGATGAGATCCCTGCCGGGGTGGCGCCGGAGGGCGCCGCGACGGCGCGCGAACGAATTCCGAAAGGACACAAGATGGCGGTCGCAGCCGTCAAGTTCGACGAGCCGATCCGAAAATTCGGGCAGATCATCGGTTTCGCGACGCGGGACATCGCGGTCGGCGAGTGGGTGCACGAGCACAATTGCGCGATGAAGGACTTCGCCCGCGAGCCTCACATCGGCGAAGGCGCTTACGAGGAGGTCGTCGTCGCGGTCGAGGACCAGCCCACCTTCCAGGGGTATCGCAGGACGAATGGCAAAATCGGAACGCGAAACTATCTGGCCGTGCTCACCTCGGTGAACTGTTCGGCGACGACCGCGCGGCTCATCGCGCGAGAGGTCGAGCGGTCGGGCCTCCTCGCCGACTATCCGAACGTCGACGGGGTCATTGCGCTCGTCCACGGCACCGGTTGCGGCATGGCGTCGAAGGGCGAAGGGTTCGAGGCGTTGATGAGGACGGAGTGGGGCTACGCCGCCAATCCGAACGTCGGCGCGACGCTGATGGTCGGCCTGGGCTGTGAAGTTTTTCAGATCAGCCGGATGAAGGAGGAATACGGCCTTGTCGAAGGCGACGCCTTTCAGAGCCTGACCATCCAGGCGACAGGCGGCACGCGCAGGACTGTCGAGGCCGGCCTCGAGCGCGTCCGGTCGATGTTGCCCTTAGTCGATCGCACGCGCCGTGAGCCGGCGCCGGCGAGCGCGCTCACGCTAGCGCTGCAATGCGGCGGCTCGGACGGCTATTCCGGCATCACCGCGAATCCGGCGCTCGGCGCAGCGGCCGACATTCTGGTGCGCAACGGCGGAACGGCGATCTTGTCGGAGACGCCGGAGATCTACGGCGCAGAGCATTTGCTGACCCGCCGCGCCGCGACCCCGGAAGTCGGGAGGAAGCTTCTCGATCGCATCCGTTGGTGGGAGGATTACTGCGCCCGCAACGGCGGCGAAATGAACAACAATCCCTCGCCCGGCAACAAGGCAGGCGGCCTGACGACCATCTTGGAGAAGTCGCTCGGCGCCGCGGCGAAGGGCGGCACGACGCCGCTCAAAGCGGTGTACAAGTACGCCGAGCCGATCACGGCCAAGGGATTTGTCTTCATGGACACGCCCGGCTATGATCCGGTTTCAGCGACCGGGCAGGTCGCGGGCGGCGCCAACGTTCTCGCATTCACGACCGGGCGCGGCTCCGCTTTCGGCTGCAAGCCGACGCCTTCGATCAAGCTCGCGACCAACAGCGACATCTTCCGAAGGATGATCGACGACATGGACATCAACTGCGGCGATGTGCTGGACGGCGTGTCGATCGCCGACAAGGGCCGCGAGATCTTCGAGAAGATCCTGGCGGTCGCGTCGGGCGAGCGGACGAAGTCGGAGGCGCTCGGCTACGGCGAAGCCGAGTTCACGCCGTGGCAGATCGGAGCCACGATGTGACTGGCGGCGGAGCGGCGCTGCTCTTCGACCTCGACGGAACGCTTGTCGACAGCGACGCGAAGCACCTTGCCGCGTTCCAGCAGACCTTCGCTCCCTTCGGCATCGCCGTCGATCAGGAGACGTACAACGCCAGGATTCACGGCGCGTCCAACGAGCTGATCGGGAAGGCGTTTCTCTCGCATCTCTCGCCGGAACGCCGACGCGCGACGCTCGAGAAAAAAGAAGAGGCTTACCGCGCCGACCTTGGCGATATCGAGCCGACCCCGGGGGCGGTTGAGCTTCTCGATTTCGCCGACCGGCTCGGATTGCAGCGTGCGGTCGTGACGAACGGACCGCGCGCCAACGCCGATGCCGCGCTCACGGCCCTGGGGCTCGCCGATCGACTTTCGATCGTCATCGTCGGCGGGGAGTTGGAGCGCGCGAAGCCCGATCCGCTGCCCTATCTGTGCGGCCTCGAACTCACGGGCGCGGCGGCATGCCGGTCAGTCGCCTTCGAAGACTCGCCGACGGGCGTTCGGTCGGCGGTAGCGGCCGGCCTCGCGGTCGTCGGTCTGACGACGTCGCTCGACGAGGCGTCTCTGATCAAGGCTGGCGCAACGTTCGCCGCCGCCGATTTCACCGATCCGCGCATTCGCGCCCTGATCGAGGCGCGCCTCGAGGTGAACGATTGCGCTGCGCTGCGGGCGTAGACCTCTTTAGGCGGCCGGCGAGGCCGCTGCTTTATAAGCGAAAGCTCGCACTGCGACGCTCGTGAGGACGACGGTTAAGCGGCGCCGTATCCGACCGATTGACCGGTCGTCTCGCGGGACTCTACTATCCACGCGCCGAACGCCTGCAATTGTCCGGGCGAACGGCCGAGGGGCCTTCACGCGCGACGCGGCTGTGCTGGGGGATAACCGTCTCGATCCATTGTCAGTCGCGGAGCTTCGATGAGCGACGTTTCTAACGCCGAGGCCGAGCCTCCCGAAGTTGGCGCGCCGCCCAGTCCGTTCGCGCTCCCTCCGATCTCGGCCGACGATCCCTGCGGGCCGGACCTCGATCTGGAGGGCGACCCGGACTACCTCAATTTCTTCGCGGCGACCGAAGGCCTTCTGCCGACCAATTACTATTCATTCAGCCGCGAGACGATCGAGTTTCCAGCCGCTTTCAAGACGATCGAGGGCCTGCTGGAACGCACCCTCGACGTTCGCTTGCTGATCCTCGGCGCCAAGCTCTCGATTCTCAATCGCGACCTGGAAGGTTTTGCGTCCCGCGTCGGCTCGGTCGCGTGGCTGCTGGAGACCTACTGGGACGAGGCCCATCCTCGTGCTGAAGGGAGCGACTTCGGCCTGCGCGTCGGCCAGCTCGAAACGCTCGAGGACGGCGCCGTGGTCCTTCTGCCACTGCAATATGCGCCGCTCATGGAGGCGACCCGCCAGGGCTCTCTCTCCTATCGCGACCATCTCGTCGCCACTGGCGCCGCGCAGCCGCGCGTGGTGACGCGCCTCAATCTTCAGGGTCAGGAGGAGATCAGCGCCGATGAGAAGTTCATGGCGCCCAACGTCATCGACCGGGTCCTGCGCGATGTCGAGATCGAGAAGTTGGTCAAGGCGTATGAGACCGCGCGAGGCCTCGCCGCCTCGGTGGAGGTGGTCCGCACGACGACCAAGGCGCGCGGCGCGGGCAAGGCGACGGTCAAGCTGGAGAAGCTCGACGAGATCGCCAAGGGGATGGCCGAGTTCTTGCGCGCGGCGGTGGTGGCTCGTGACCCGTCGCTCGCCCCCGGCGCCGAGAGCGGCGAAGCGCAAACAGCTGAAGGCGGAGCGCAGGATGCGGAAGGCGCGGCGGCCGCTCCAGCCGTTCCGAGCGCTTTTGCGACGCTCGCGGACGTCGATTCAGCGCTGTCGTCCGCCCTCGGCTACTTTTTGCGCGCCGAGCCCACAAGCCCGGCCGTGCTTCTGATCCGCCAGGCTCGCCAGACGCTGGGCAAGAACCTTTACGAAGTGATGCAATTGCTCGCGCCTGAGGCGGCGGACGAGGCCCGTGTGTTCGTAGGCCCGGACGGAGCTTTTCCAGTGCCGGTGCGCAATCTCTCCGACGCGCCGACAGAGGGAGGCGAGCCGGTTGAGACGGAGCCGGCCGCAAGCCGTCATGCCGCGATCGCGACGATAGATCAGGTCGTCCAACACATGCAGAAGACCCAGCCGTCGAGTCCGATCCCCTATCTGCTCGAACGCGCAAAGGCGCTGGCGACGCGCGACTTCGTCAGCCTGCTCAACGACATTCTGTCCGAGGATTCGGTCGCCAAGCTCAAACGGCGCGACTGATCATTTGCCTGGTTCAGTCAGGAACGTCGTCCAGTCGGGGGACTCGAGCGTGTCGATTTCGGCGAAAGTGACGGCCTGGAGACCGCGACGCCAGCAGTTGTCGATGCCGAAGGCCTTGAACTTGCCCCGGTCGACGCACATCGACACCGTTCCCTTGAGCAGATCCACGCCGTCGATTCCGGTCGCGTAGAGATAGAGGTAGCGGCCGCTGAGTGGCCCGTGGATTGGGGTCGCGCACGAGCCGGGCGTCACCGTCCACCAGCCCTCAGTCGCGTAGTCGGCGCCCGCGAGCGAGCCTACCGCCAGGTTGATCAGCGAGCGGGTATTGTTGCAGACCCGGAACTCAGCGTGGGCGGCGGCGGTCGAGACGACGAGCGCAATTGCCGACACCGCCCGCGCAATCCAACGCGAGCCGCTTCGCCCAGCGCTCCCCACGCTTATGTCCGCGACCTCGTGAAGCTCTACGCTCGAGTCTCCGCAGTCATTCGCCTTCGCCGGCGTCGTCATCTTCAACGCGGTAAAGCTCGCCCCATTCCTTCTTCCATATGCCGTTGGGGTCGAGGACGACGATGGCGAGGTTCAGGTCGTTGGCGAGCTTGACGGCGCCCGACAGCGCATCCTTCGGCGGCATTGGCTCCGTCACCCGGTCTGCGGCGAAGGACTCATGCGCGCTCTTGGGGCAAACGACCTTCGCCCACTGTCCGTCGATACGCTGCTCCAGGGCGACGGTGATCGCGTCGCCGACGATCTCGTCGACCTGCTCGAATCGGTTGGCCATGACTTGATACTCCGCGTAGGTCAGTTCACTTCATAGACGAAAGCGCCGTCCGTCGCAGATACCTTCGCCTCGTGGATCTCCTCACGCGCCAACGAGCGCTTCAGAATCTCGCGCGACAGCGCGGGCAGGATCGTGTTGGTGAAGATGTTGTCGATCACGCGGCCGCCGGCGTCCGGATCGTTGCACATCGAGACGATATGGTCGATCGCGCTCTGGTCGGCGACGAACTTCGCGCGATGGTTCTCCTCGATCCGTTTGCTGATCCGGCCGAGCTGCAGGCGCACGATGCCCGCCAACATCTCGCCCGAGAGGGGGAAGTAGGGGATGGTGACGATGCGCCCGAGCAGGGCAGGGGGAAACACCTCGAGCAGCGCGGGCTTCAGCTGTTGCGCTAGCGCTTCGGGGTCGGGCTTCGCGCCGCCGGCGGCCGCTTTCATGATGACCTCGGTGCCGACGTTGGTGGTCAGCAGGATCAGCGTGTTCTTGAAATCGATGCGGCGTCCCGAACCGTCCTCCATCACGCCCTTGTCGAACACCTGGAAGAAGATCTCGTGCACGTCTGGGTGCGCCTTCTCGATCTCGTCGAGCAGGACGACGCTGTACGGCCTCCGGCGCACCGCCTCGGTCAGCCGTCCGCCCTCGCCGTAGCCAACATAGCCAGGAGGCGCGCCCTTGAGCGTCGAGACGGTGTGCGCCTCCTGGAACTCCGACATGTTGATCGTGATGATGTTCTGCTCGCCGCCGTAAAGCGCTTCGGCGAGCGCGAGCGCGGTCTCGGTCTTGCCGACGCCCGAAGGCCCGCTCAGCATGAAGACGCCGATCGGCTTGTTCGGATTGTCGAGGCGGGCGCGGTTCGTCTCGATGCGCTTGGCGATCATCTGCAGGCCGTGGCTCTGGCCGACGATGCGCCGGTTGAGGATGTCGGCGAGATGCAGGACCGTCTCGATTTCGTCGGCGACCATCTTGCCGACCGGAATGCCGGTCCAGTCGGACACGACGGCGGCGATCGCCTGCTCGTCGACGTGGGCGTAGATCATCCGCTTCTCGGGATCGATCTTGCCGAGCTCGCCGACCTTGGTGTGCAACGTCTCGCCGTCGGCGAGAGGGTCGCCCGCCAGCGCAGCAGGCTCGGCCGCCGGCGCCGCGGGTGCGGCCGAGACCGGTTCGGCGGCCTTCGGCGCCGACGCCTTGGAGATTTTCTCGCGCAAGGCTAGGATCTCTTCGACGAGCTTGCGCTCGTTGTCCCAGTCGCCTTTGAGCGCCTCGAGCTTCTCGCGCTTCTCGGCGATCTGGCCGTCGATCTCCAAGATGCGCTCCTCGTTCGCCGCGCCGAGATCGCGCTCGCGCGCGATGGACGCCTTCTCGCTTTCGAGGTTTGCGATCGCGACCTCCGCGTCCTCGATTGAGGCGGGCTTGGCGTTCTGGCTGATGGCGACGCGCGCGCAGGCCGTGTCGAGAAGGCTCACCGCCTTGTCGGGCAGTTGCCGGGCCGGGATGTAGCGGTTGGAGAAATTGACCGCCGCGACGATCGCCTCGTCTGTGACGCGCACCTTGTGGTGCTTCTCCATCGGCGCCACGAGGCCGCGCAGCATCACCGCGGCGGTCGCGACGTTGGGCTCGCCGATGTGGATCGGCTGGAACCGCCGGGTGAGAGCCGGGTCCTTCTCGAAATACTGCCGGTACTCGGACCAGGTCGTCGCTGCGACGGTGCGCAGGGTGCCCCGCGCCAGGGCGGGCTTGAGCAGGTTTGCGGCGTCGCCCGTTCCGGCCGCGCCGCCCGCGCCAATCAGCGTGTGCGCCTCGTCGATGAACAGGATGATCGGCGTCGGCGACGATTGCACCTCGTCGATCACCGAGCGCAGGCGCTGCTCGAACTCGCCCTTCATCGACGCCCCGGCCTGCATCAGGCCAACGTCGAGAACATGGAGCTTGACCCCGCGCAGCGGCGGCGGCACGTCGCCCGCGGCGATGCGCTGGGCGAAGCCTTCGACGACCGCGGTCTTGCCGACGCCCGCCTCACCGGTGAGAATCGGGTTGTTCTGCCGGCGGCGCATCAGGACATCGATGATCTGGCGGATTTCCTCGTCGCGGCCGAGGATCGGATCCATCGTGCCGGACTTCGCCTTGGCGGTGAGGTCCTGGCTGAAGCGGTCGAGCGCGGTCGTACCTTTCGCGCCGGCCGCGGCCGTCGTTCCTTCGGAGCTTGCCGCCGCGATGCCCGACCCGTCCATCGGGCGAAGGTTGCCCTCGTCCGAGCCCTCCCAGATCGAGCGATGGCTGACCGCAACGTCGTCCACCGGGATCTTGGCGAACTCCTGCGATATGCCGACGAGGGCGCGCCTGAGCTCCACAGACTTGAGCAGCGCCACCAGCAGGTGGCCGGTGCGGATCTGGGTTTCGCCAAACAGTAGGGTGGCGTAATGCCAGCCTCGGTCCAATGCGTCGGCGACCTGGTTGGAGATGCCTGGCATCTCCGTTTCGTTCTTGCGGAAGCCGTTGACGACGATGGTCGCGTCGGAGAGCAGCTTGGCGCGGCTAAGCTTGTAGTGATCCGCCGTGAGCGCGATGTCGGTCTTGTCCTTCTGCAG
>NZ_JBKQOT010000091.1:0-4595 GCF_052145395.1 Roseiarcus sp. | reverse complement strand
CCATCGTCGCATGCTGCGCAACGCTGACGCGCAAGGAATGCGAGAATTTCTTCCTACACTGCGGATATGGAGTCGCGTAACAGGGAACCGCTCTAGGCGCGGCCCGCCGCGCCCGATCGCCAGATTGCGACGCTCGCCGCCATGGGGGCGCCCGCATTCGCTGGGGATGACAACGTTGGCGGTTATGACAAACTCTGCAAGCGCGCCGTTCGGCGCGGCGGGCGCCGGGGTCGGGCGCTCCGGCGAACGGCGGCCCCCAGGTTTGATTTGGGTCCTGCGCCGCATCCGCGCCGACCGGCTGAATTGCGTCTGCCGCCTCAGCGGTCTCGCCTCGCCCATCCCACCCTCGCCCTCCGTCCCCGGGCGGCCGGATTGTCCGATGAGGAAGAACATAGCACATAGTGCCTATTTTCGAAATAATTTGCCGCCGAGCCCGATCCCGGAGACTCATCCGTTCGCCGTCAACTTGGCGGGTCGAGAGACGTATGGAGGTCGGAGGGGATCACAATCCACTTCGGCAAGTCCTTCCGCTCTTTCAGGTACTGAAGCACGACCGGGTAGATGTACTTGCCGACTGCAGAACGCAATTCGACCGACGCATTGGACTCGCCGCTGGCGAGCGCCGTCTTCATTGCAGGCACGTAGTCGACCGAAATCGTCAATACGTCCTTGCCGGGTTTCAATCCCGCTTCTTTCATCGCCTGAATTGCGCCGAGCTGCATGTTGTCGTTATGGGAGAAGCACGCGCAGATGTTGTTGAGACCGTCGGTATCTTTGATGATCTCTTCCATCGCCTTCTTTCCGCTCTCGGTGTTGAAGTCGCCGATCTCAGACCGAACAACCTTCATGTTCGGGAAATTCGCGATGACGGTCTCGAACCCCTTCTTGCGCTCGATGGCTGGCGCCGAACCCGGGGTTCCTTGCAATTCGACGATATTGCAGTTGCCGCGGCTCGCCGCCGCCAGCCAGGCGCCGGCGATTCGGCCTTCCAGATTGAAGTCGGCGGCGATGCGCGTCACGTAGAGCGACTTGTCCGCCACATCGACGTCGCGGTCCGCGAGAAAGACCGGAATGGCGGCCTTGTGGGCTTCCTGCAACACGGCGTCCCACCCCGTGACGACGACGGGCGCGATAATGATCGCATCGACCTTCGCGGCAATGAAGGCGCGCACGGCCTTCAGTTGCTCTTCGGGGTTTCCATGCGCATCGTTGAACTTCAGGTCGATGCCTTCCTTCTTCGCCTCCTCCTGCATGTCCTTGGAGAAGGCCGGACGCCAGTCGCCCTCGTCGCCGACCTGGGAGAACCCGATCGTGACGGCGAAGGCCGAGGCGGCGCTCAGAACCAACGCCGAGGCGATCGCGGCCGCCGCCAACCGCTTGATTAGGGTCATGCTGTCGTACTCCTCGACAATTGTCGCACCCGCGGTTTCGTTCGACGCTCGGGCATGCGTCGGCCGTGGATTCCCGCGCGCAATGATCGCCGTCGTCGACTAAGGAATCATTCCGTCCGGGGCCGAGTCCGCGTGCGGCGCCGCCATGAGGTCGTCTCCGACCGATCGCGCGGGCCGCGTCGCTCCCGCCAAGGCGTTCTCGATCGCGGGTCGGGCGACTGGCCGATTCCGGTTCCAAGTTTGGTGCTGCAAGGACCAGAATCGCAGAAAGACTTGCGCGTTGCGGATGCCGGCGCAAAGGGCGCCCGCTCGTTCTAAAGCTCGTGATTACGTTACGTAATGCATTGCTGACAATATATTCCGGGTCGACAGGCGGTCGTTTACAAAAGAAAAAGTCTCTTGGCAAAAAAATTTTCAGAATTTGTCAACACTGACCATTACTATCGGGTGCAAACATGAATCGAGGCCTTGTTAGGCTCCTTATACGTTTGATTAGCATTGTTTGGCAGACGTCCGCAGGCTTTGGCGCGCCCAATGGAACCCGAAGATCCACGACCTCGTCGATTCGCGATCGACGAGGTCCAACCTCATATCGACGCCAATCCGGTGAAATTCGATCGCCGATTTCGCCTGGCGTTCGCTGTCGGCGCCATTGCCCTCGTCGCAATCAACGCCGCGGTTGGGCTGATCGTCCTCGAACAGCAACGTCAGATGCGCGACGTCGCGATGGGGATTTACGATCACGCGTTCCTCCCCGCGGCCTCGATCAATCGCGCCAACGTCGAGTTCCAACACTTCGTCGACAAGCGGACTTCGACCAAAGGCGCGACGCAGATCGAAGCCGCCAATCAGACGCTCGACGCCGTCGTCGAAGCGCTCGACGTCGCCGCCCGGCATGCGGACGACTCCGAGTCCGATGGGATGCGGCGCGATGCGCGCGCCTCGGTGCTCGCATTCGAAGGCCGTTTCGAGGACGGCGGCCCAACGATCAGGGCGCGTTTGCGCGAGACCCAGGCGCTCCTGGCCAGCCTCGCCGCTAAGGCGGTCGAGAAAGGCCGACAGGCGCGCGACCGCATCGAAACGACGTCCGCCGGGAGTCAGGTCCTGCTGGCAGGGTCGATCGTGGGGGCGGTGTTGCTCGGCGTCGTGACGTTGATGGTTCTGCGACGCTCCGTCGCGGTCAGCACGATCTCGCAGATTTCCCGGATGGCCAACTACGATTCGCTCACTGGGCTGCCCAATCGCGGTCTGTTTCAGCGCCGCCTGACCGAGAGTCTCGACGGCGCCCGCGGCGGCGACGGCCGCATTGCGCTGCTGAGCCTGGATCTCGATCGCTTCAAGAACGTCAACGACACGTTCGGCCACCACATGGGCGACCTGGTCCTGATGGAGGCCGCCCAACGCATTCGCGACATGGCGAGATGCGAGGACACCGTGGCGCGCCTCGGCGGCGACGAGTTTGTCGTTCTCTTGAAGAACGTCCGCCAGCCCACGGTCGCGGCCGTCGTCGCCGAACGCATCGTTGCGTCTCTTTGCGCCCCTTACGAATTTTCCGGCCAGCGCATTCTGATTGGCGCCAGCGTCGGTATCGCCCTGGCGCCCGAGCATGGCAGGAACGCCGAAGAGCTGCTGCGCAACTCGGATCTGGCGCTCTACCTCGCCAAGACCGAGGGCAAAGGTCAGTATCGCTTCTTCGCCGCCGACCTGAACGACAGCTTCCAGCGTCGGCGCCTGATGGAATTGGATCTGCGCGAGGCGATCGAGACCGGCAATGTCGACGTCTTCTATCAGCCGGTGATCGAAGTCGGGTCGGGGAAGATCATCGCCTGCGAGGCGCTCGCGCGCTGGAATCGGCGTGGCCACGGCTTGGTCTTGCCCTGCGAGTTCATTCCGCTCGCGGAGGAAACGGGCCTGATCTTCGCGCTTGGCGAAGTGGTGCTGCGCAAGGCCTGTCGGGCTGTACTCGGATGGCCGCCAGACATTGACGTCGCCGTCAACCTGTCGGCGCGCCAGTTTCAAGGAGGCGATCTCGTCGCTTTGATCGCGAAGTGTCTCGACGATTCAGGCTTGCCGGCCAATCGGCTCGAACTCGAAATCACCGAATCGACGCTCATCAGCGACAAGGCTCGGGCGCTGAAGACCTTGGCGGCGCTGCGGCAGTTGGGCGTGCGCATCCTGCTCGACGATTTCGGCACCGGGTATTCGTCGCTCTCCTATTTGTCGAGCTTTCCTTTTGACAGGATCAAAATCGATCGGTCGTTCGTCACCAATGTCGAATCGCGTCCCGACGCCGCGGCGATCATCCAAGCGGTCATAGGCATCGCGGCGACCCTGGGCATGTCCACGATCGCCGAGGGCGTCGAGACCTCGCAGGAGTTCGAATGGCTCAAAGGTCATGGCTGCGACCAGGCGCAGGGCTATCTCATGAGCAAGCCTTTGCCGTTCGACGAGATCGAGAGGCTTCTGCGGCCACGACTGGCGGCGGAACCGAAAGCGGGGAAAGACCTGGTCGCCTGATCGACGCTGCCGCGTACGGCAGTCGTCTCAGCCATGAGCCGCCATAGCCCGTCGAAGGACGGGCGTCTTTCAACGCCCCATAGCCCGTCGAAAGACGGGCGTCTTTCAACGCCCCATAGCCCGTCGAGAGACGGGCGTCTTTCAACGCCCTATGGCAGGGCGAAGAGCTTCATTTCTCCGGCGCGGGAATGAACTCGCCGCGGTCGTCGGGCGGCAGGTCGAAGCGGCCGTGGCCCCAGTCGGCCTTGCGCCATTCGGCCTTCGCCGCCGCGATCCGCTCCTGACTGGAGGCGACGAAATTCCACCAGATGTATCGGGGCCCAAGCGCCGCGCCGCCGAGCATGAGGAGCCGCGCGCCGTGGTCGCCGCCCATGACGGCGATCCGGTCGCCGGGCCGGAACACCATCATCCGCCCGGCCTCGAAGGTCTGGCCGGCGACGGCGATCGAGCCTTCGACGACATAGAGGCCGCGGTCCTCGTGATCGTCGGGCAGCGGCGCCCGCGCGCCGGGCTCGAGCGCGACGTCGGCGTAAAACGTGTCGGTGAATACCCTTGCTGGCGCGGTCGCGCCAAAGGCCCGGCCGAGGATGAGGCGCAGGCTGACGCCGCCGTCCACGAGTTCGGGCAGGTCGTGGCGGGCGTGGTGGGCGAAACTCGGCGGGTCGTCCTCGTTCGCCTCCGGCAGGG
>NZ_JBKQOT010000090.1:0-3736 GCF_052145395.1 Roseiarcus sp. | reverse complement strand
AGGCGACGCTCGGCTTCCTACGCCAAGACGTACCCAAGCGATGGCGCGAATTTCGAAGCGCCGTCACCGACAATTTCCGCATCATAAACCCCAGGGAATTTCGGGTCGTGGGGTAAACAGGGTATAGATAATTGGTTGGCCCTGGCGGACTCGACCGCGACGATGGCATCTCTGCTCCCTTGGCGTTTCGCCATCGTCAACCATTGAAGCGGCGCGCGCGGAGCCTGCGCAGGCCATGGTCGTTCCACAAAATGCAACAATGTATCCCTGCGCCCGCTACGCCCGCGCGCGCTCCGACATCACATTTCCCGTCCCGCAGCGGCCGCGCAGGCTTCGCTGACCTCGCTCAAGGTCGGCGGCTAGCCAGAACCACGAGACATTGGCGATCCGTAATCTGAACAACGCAAATCCGACGGGTTGGGACGCGATTTCGAACGGCGACGCGAAGGACGGGCTGCCGCCCTCGCGACCCTCGAAACTTGGAGATCCTAATGAAGTTGTTCAGCGCCTTGACCGTTATCGCAATCGCCGCCGCCGGCCCGGCTCTCGCCGAAGGCAAATGCGCGACCGGGCCAAAGTCGAAGTGGCAGCCGAAGTCGGCGCTCGAGACGCAGCTTCAGGCCGACGGCTACAAGGTGCGCCAGATCAAGGTCGAGGGCGGGTGCTACGAGGTCTACGCCACCGACAGGGACGGCAAGCGCGCCAACATGGCCTACAACGCCGAGACGCTCGAGAAGCTCGACAACGCCGAGGCCGGCGAAAACTGAAAGCGGCGGGTCATGATCCGCGTTTGGGACCCCTTCGTCCGGGCCTTTCATTGGGCGCTCGTAGCGAGCTTCGCGGTCGCCTGGTTAAGCTCCGAAAACTGGGAGCGCCTGCATGACGCCGCAGGCTACGCCGCGGGCGCGCTCGTGGCGCTGCGAATCGTTTGGGGCTTCGTCGGCCCGCGCTATGCGCGCTTCGCCCAGTTCGTGCGGTCGCCGGACACGGTGATTGGCTATCTACGGGCGATCAAGGGCGGTTCTGAGCGACGCTACATCGGCCACAATCCGGCGGGCGGGGCGATGATCGTCGTCCTGCTCGTCGCGATGGCGGCGACGGCGGTCAGTGGCTGGCTCATGACGACCGACGCCTTCTGGGGCTCGACGGTCCTGCAGCATGTCCATTCGGCTCTCTGGCGCACGGCGTGCTCGCGCTGGTGGTCCTTCACGTCGGCGGCGTAGCGCTTGCGAGCCTGCGCCATCGCGAGAATCTGGCTCGCGCAATGGTGGTCGGCGTCAAGCGGGCCGCCGGGCCCGGCGACGTGGCCTGACGGTATCTATTTGAGGGGGTCATGACGGAGACACAAGAGCACGGCGCGCCGTTCTTCTTCGCCACGGACGAGCCGCCGACGGCGGCCGCGATCGACGACGATATCTACCTCACCGTGACGACCGCGGTCCCGGACTTTCCCGGCAAGGTCGAGGCGATCGATATCGTCCTCACGGTCGAATACGCCAAAGCGGTCATCGCCCAGCTTTCCACCGCGGTCATCGCGGCGCGCCAGAAAGAATCGGGCTGATCGGCTTCACTCCTCTTCGACCGCCGTCGCGAGCGTGACGCGCAGCCCGGGGCCATTGTCGGAAGCCCGGCAGTCGAGGCCGTGCAGGTCGGCGATCGCGGCGACGAGCGCGAGACCGAGGCCGGTTCCGGAAGAGCGCTGCGCCGCGCCGGCCCGATAGAAGCGCTGAAAGATCGCCGCCATGTCCCCGGGCGCGACGCCCGGGCCGTTGTCGGAGACCGATAACGCGATCCCCGCCGGGGTCCGCTCGCCTCCGACCTCGATCCGGACCCCGGCCGGCGTATGGCGCAAGGCGTTGTCGATCAAGTTTGCGATCATCTGCACGAGGAGTTCCTTGTCGCCGGCGATCGCAAGCGGCGCGTCGAGGCGCAGAAGAAGTGTCTTGCCTTCGTCTTCGGCGGCCGGCGCGAACGCCTCGGCCACCTCTCGCGCCACGCCCCCAAGGTCGAGCGGGCGGAACGCCGCCCGCCGCGCGCCGGCCTCGACCTGACCGATCCGGAGCAGGGCGTTGAAGGTGTCGAGCACTCCCTCGACGTCGCCGATCGCCGCGTTCATCGCGTCGCGCGCCGCGCCGGACGAGGTGTCGTCGCGCGCCGCTTCGAGTCGGCGCAGCACGCCCGCCAGGGGCTTGCGCAGATCGTGCGCGATATCGGCGCTGACCTGCTTGTTCGCCTGCAAGAGCTTTTCGATGCGGTCGAACAGCCGGTTGAAGGTCCGCGCAAGCGCGGTCAGGTCGTCGTCGGTGCGGCTCAGCGGAATGCGCCGGCTCCAGTCGCCGGCCATGAGGCGACGCGCGGTCTGCCGCATCGAATCGATGCGGCCGAGGAACTGAGCGCTCAGCCACAATCCGCCGATCGTCCCCAGAGCGAGGGTGGCCGCGACTGCCCAGCCGAGGGCCGTGAGCACGCCTTTCAGGATCGTATCCGAGCGTCGCAGCTCGTCGCCGACGATGAGGATCGAGCCGTCGCCAAGCGGCGTGGCGAGCGAGCGGATGACCTCCGGCTTGGATTCGGCAGGCTCTTCGCCGTCGCCTTCCTGCGACTCCCTCCAGCCGTCGGCGCGGGCGCCTGCGGCCGGAACGCGCAACTCTCCGGCGACTGGCTTGCCGTCGGGTCCCACGAGGCCATAGGAGAAGCCGGCGCCGCCCGAACCGCGCGCCTCGATGATTCCGGCGAGCCGTTCGCGGCCGCCTTCCGCGAAGTCGCTCTTCAGAGCGTCGGTTTCCTCGACGATGCGCTCGTCGAAATCGCTAAGAATTTCGCGTCGGACGGAGATGTATACGAAAGCGCCCAGCGCCAACGCCGAGGCGGTGAACAGCGCCAGATAGAGGAGGGCCAGCCGGAAGCTGGCCGTCCTAATCAGCCGGATGCGAAGCACGCAACGAATATCCCGCGCCCCGCACGGTCTGGATGAGCGAGGGGCCGCCACCATCGATCTTGGTGCGCAAACGGCTGATGTGCGTCTCGACGATGTTGGTCTTCGGATCGAAATGGTACTCCCAGACCTGTTCGAGCAGCATCTTACGGGTGACGACCCGGCCCTCCGCACGCATGAGAAACTCGAGCAGCCGGAATTCGCGCGGCTGAAGGTCGATCGCCTCTCTGCCCCGGCGCACGCAGCGGGCGACGAGGTCCATTTCGAGATCGCCGGCCTTGAGCAGGGTCTGCGACGCCCCCAAAGTCGGACGGCGGGCGAGCGCGGTCAGGCGCGCCATCAGTTCCTCGAAGGCGAAGGGCTTCACGAGATAGTCGTCCCCACCGGCTTCGAGTCCGTCGACCCGGTCGTCGATACCGGACAGGTTGGTGAGAAAGAGCACGGGCGTCGAGACGCCGTCCTTACGCATCAGGGCGACGACGCCGAGACCGTCGAGTTTCGGCAGCATGCGGTCGAGCACGATGACGTCGAAGCGATTGGCGCTTGCGCGCTCATAGCCTTCCCGGCCGTCGCGCGCGACGGTCGGCTCATGTCCTCGTGCAGCAAGGCCCGCCGCGATGAACCCGGCGGTTCCCTCGTCGTCCTCGACCACAAGAATCTTCATGCCGCCGAATTATACCCGGACTCATTGAGGGGGCGAAAAGGGGCTTGCGTCGGAAGGGTTTTCGGATTCGGCTGGAGGCATGATTCGCGGCGGGTTTCTTTCGCCTCGCCAGCGCGCTGAATTGCTGACGCTGCTGC
>NZ_JBKQOT010000089.1:0-8292 GCF_052145395.1 Roseiarcus sp. | reverse complement strand
GGGGATCGGCCGTACGACCGCTGAGTTGCTCGCGCGCCGCGGGGCCTCCGTTCTCGCCCTCGGCCGCTCGACCGACGACCTCGCCTCCCTCAAGGCCAAGATTGGATGCCGATCCATCGCCGTCGATCTCGCCGATCTTGAGGCGACCCGCGCCGCGGTGCGCGCCAATCTGCCGTTCGACCTCTTGGTCAATTGCGCGGGAACGACGGCTCTGCAGTCTTTCCTCGATCTTACGCTCGAGACCTTCGACCGCATCATGACGGTCAACGCCAAGGCGCCGATCGTCATCGCGCAGGAATACGCGCGCGACCGGATCGCGTCGAAACGGCCGGGGGCGGTCGTGAACGTCTCCAGCGACGCAGCGTTTCTTGGCGTGATCGACCATACCGCCTATTGCGCGTCGAAGGCGGCGCTGGACGCCGCGTCGCGAGTCATGGCCAACGAGCTTGGGCCTCACGGTATCCGGGTCAACACCGTCAATCCGACCATCACGCTGACCGACATGGCCCGCCTCGCCTGGAGCGATCCCGCCCGCTCCGCTCCGCGCCTCGCGCGCATGCCGATCGGGCGCTTTCTAGAGCCGTCGGAGGTCGCCGAAGCGGTCGCCTTCCTCCTGTCGGACCGCGCGGGAGCGGTGACGGGCGCGTCGTTCCGCGTCGACGGCGGGTTCGCCATCGCATGAGCGCATAAGGGGCCATCAAGCTGCGCCTTGGCGCCGGCTCAGGGCTCCCGGCAAATCGGCAACGGTTGCGGCGGCGGAGCGGGATGCGTTTGCCGATATCGCTCAAGCATCGGCTCGAGCGTCTCCTTCGGCCAGAATCTCGGAGCGCCGATGTCTTTCAGGCACGCGGCGTTCCAATAAAGCCCGGCGCGCGACGGCGCCTGGCCGGCCCCGACCGCCCGCGCGACGGCGTCGATGTCGCGAGACTCAGGGTAGATGTAGAGCGTCGTCGGATCGTCCTTCACCATCGCCATGATGGTCTCGGCGTCCGAGGGCGACCAGCTGGTGCAGCCGTCGCTGCGCCCGGCCGCGTAACTGACGAGCTTTCCGAACGGAACGTAGCCCTCCGGGTCGGCGTGCGGACTGGTCGGATCCCTCCGGCGGCAGAGTCCCCTGAGCAGGACCGCCGCGTGCCCGCCGATCGCGCGCTCCCTGGCGTTTGCGGTCTCGCCTTCGCCGTCGAACTTCAGGAAGGCGCGCATGAAAACCGCGTCGCCTCCGGCCGAGGCGCGATAGTACCCCTTGAAGGAAGCGGCCGTGTCGCCGGTCACATACGCCCCGCCCGCGGTCAGTTCGGAATCCACGGCATTGCCGAAATTCCTCACGCACCGCCGCCCGTTGGAGAAATCCGCGACCCCGTCCAGATCCCGGCCGCCGCCGTGACCCGCGGAGATGGCGCGAAACGACCCTTCGGCTTCGCAGATGACGTAGAAGCGGCGCCCCAATCGGCTGCCGCCAAGGTCATGGGGACGCGTCGCGTCCATGGCGAAGTAGCAGGGATTGCGGACCGCGCCTCCGCTCCGTTTCCGCTGATAGAGCGCGCGGGCTCGCTCCAGCACAACGGGCGCGATTTGCCCCTCCCCCTCGCCCACGTGGGCCTCGAGCCACGCCGGAACGCTCGGCTCTGCCGCTGCGAAAGGGCTCGCGCCCGCGAGCGCGATCAGGACGCCGAGGCCGGCGCCGTTGAGGCGCCGCACGAGGGGCCATGAAGCTCGCTTTGGCATTCGCGCTTCTCTTCGCCGTCCCGGCCGGCCATTCACGGCCTCCCGCCGCTGCTCACCGCGGATCTCTCGTCGAACTGAAGACCTTGGTTGATTTTGCCAAGCTTTTACGCCCAGCGCCGCCGTACGGTCAGCTCTTGCCGGAGTCTTTATGGGCCTGGGCGACCCTGCCGGCCTGCGAGACCCGGCCCATTTCGCGCTTCGACGTTCCGCCGGTGAACTCTTCCGTTCGCTTTTTCGGACGCATCCCCGTCTTCGCGGTTTGCCCCGCATCGGGATGATGACCGGCGTCGGCCGCCATCTTGAGTTCGAGCGCGCGGCGCGCGAATTCCGCCGGACTGGGCCTGCCGGTCTCGATCTCCTCGCGGCGGGCGAGCTCCCCGTTGATACGCTGGATGGCCTCCATCAAGGTCTGCGTCTTGGCGATCGAGCCCGCGGCGTCCTTCGCCCGGACGGCTGCGTGCGGTTCGGCCTTGCCGCGGATCTCACGCTGCTGGCGGATGCTGATGTCGTTGGCGCGACTATGGGCCTGCCTCAGCCGATGTGCGAGCGCCTTCAGTTCCTCGGTGGTTGGCCGCTCGATCGCGTCCGGCAGCGTTGCGTTCACCATCTCGAGTTCGGCGGCGTTGAGGGCCCGGTTCTCGGCGTTTGTGGTGGGGCTCATATCTTCGCCTGCTTTCCAAAGGTTCGGGGCGCATCAAAACGGAATCCTAGCACGAATTCGCCCATACCACGCAACGCGGATCGAACCGCGCCGCTCCCGACCGTCGACGCGCCGCCGGACTCGACGGGCGCCGAAACGCCCTCTGCTCAGCTCGCGCCGTGGGCGAGCCGACGCGACGCGCGCGCCTCGCGGAACGACACCATCCGCCGCTTGTCTTCGTCCCACAGCGCGAGCCGGACACAACCGAGGCTGCGCCGGAGCGTGAGCCGGCCGACCTCGCCGAGTTCAGGGTGGTCCCGCAGGACCGTCTGCAGCCTGTAGAAGGGGATGGCGCTCGACAGGTGATGCACGTGATGCACGCCGATATTGCCGGAGAACCAGTCGAGCGGCGGCGGCAGTTCGTAAAGCGAGCTGCCATGCAGCGCGGCCTCCGGCTGGCTCCAGGTCGGCGTCGGCTCCCAGGTCGTCCCCTCGAACTGATGTTGAACGTAGAACAGCCAAACCCCCGCCGTCGCGCCGATGACGACGATCGGCAGATGAACGACGAGAACCGGCGCAAGGCCCGCGCCCCAGATCAGCAAGCCGGCCGCCAGAAGAATCCCGGCGTTGGTCGACATCGTGCTGAGCCACGGCATCGCGCCCTTGCGCATGAAGCCGAATGGCAGGCGGTTCTCGATCAGGAACAGGTAGGCGGGGCCGACCCCGAACATCACCGTGGGGTGGCGGTAGAGCCGGTAGGCGAGCCGGCCGCGCCAGGCGCGGGAAAAATATTCGCGGACCGTCATCGTCTTGATGTCGCCGATGCCGCGCCGGTCCAGATTGCCCGACGTTGCGTGGTGGATCGCGTGGCTGCGCCGCCAGAAGTCGTAGGGCGTCATCGTCACGACGCCGATTGCGCGTCCGACCCACTCATTGGCCTGTTTGCTGGGAAAGAACGATCCGTGCCCGCAATCGTGCTGGATCATGAACAGGCGGACGAGCAGACCGGCGGCGAGGGGCGCGAGCGCGAACGAAAGCCAGACGTGGCCTTGACGCGAGGCGATGAGCATCACGGTCCAGAGCGCCGCGAAGGGCAAAAACGTGACTGCGAGCTCGAACAGCCCGCGGCCCATGTCCGCCTGGCGGTAGGGGCCGAGCGCCAGCGCCCAGTCGCGCGCCGTCCTCGGCGCGCCATTCGTATAAATCATCGACATGGTTCAGAAAACTCCGCCCGACACGCCGTCTTGAGGTCATCGTCGTCGAGCGGCTGGTCGACTGCGCCTGTGGAAGGATTTTCGGGATGATCCTTGCGGCGTTCCGCTTATGGGCCGCGAGGGCCGTTCTTAAATCTCCGAAGGGGCGCCGACATCGAGTCCGGGCGCGGCCATCATAGACGAGGCGGCGCGAAGAAGCGATGACGATTTGCTACCGGCCGCGCGAAAAGAAAAAGGTCCACCGTGTCGCCAATGTCTACCGTAGCGACGAGCGCGCACGAGATAACCGGCTGTCGTCAGTCTTGATCCTTTTTTCTTCAGATCATCAATGGCAAAATGGGATCGCGGCGTGGCGGCGAACATTACGGACGCAGGCCGTCTTGCGCGGCGATGATCGTATCGACCAGGCGGTCCTCGTCGGATTCGGCCGACGCCGGCGCCTTCAGCCGCTCCTTCGCATGGATGACCGAGTCGCGAAGGATCTCGTCGATGTCCTCTGAGGCTTCGAAGGGCCCCGTGACACGCTTCACCTTGGAGTTGTCGAAGAGAGCCGACCAGGTCTTGTCGCCGAGCAGTGGGCCCTCCCACTCCTTGTTGAAGCGAACAAGCGTCTCCGTCGGCACATGCGCGTGGATCGCCTCGACGCCGAACCCCCGCGCGATCGCCTCGTCGATCTGGTTCCAGGTGAAGCCGCGATCCCCCGTGATGTGGAAATCGTCGTTGAGTGCGGCCGATGCGCCGAGCAGTCGCACGAACGGCGTCTCGACGTCCACGGAACGCGTGAGCGTCCAGAGCGATGAGCCATCGCCTGCGACAATTACCGGCTTTCCGGCGATCATCCGCCGGACGGCTCCGTCGGGATTGCCCACTTGGATGGGCGTCGCGGTGCGCACCGTATGGCTCGGACGCACGATGGTGTAGGCGAGCTTGTCCTGGTCGCGCAGAAGCCGCTCGCAGGCAATCTTGTCGCGACTGTACTGCCAGTACTTGTTCTCGAGCTTTGTCCTCTCGGTCATGAGGTAGTGACGGACCGGCTTCTCATAAACGGAGGCGGACGAGACGAAGACATATTGCCCGGTGGCGCCGGTAAAGGTCGCGATGTCCCGCTTCATCTGCTCCGGGGTGTAGAGGCGGAACTGTGCGACAACGTCGAAACGCCTGCCGGCAAGCTCGCCATAGGCGACGTCGTTCATGTCGCCGACCAGCGATTTGACCCCCTTCGGCAGGAAAACGGCGGTCTTGTTCCGATTCAGGATCGTGACATCATGGCCGGCGGCCAGTGAGGCCTCGACGCAGGGCAACGAAATCTGCCCGGTGCCGCCGATGTAGAGCACGCTGAGCGCCATGGCCGAGTTCCTCTCTTGGGGTTCCGAGGCCGATCATATAGCACCTGTCCGAACCGACTCACGCCGAGCCTGGCGCATGGCGAGGTCCCGGTGATGACGGGCCTGCGGCTGTTCCTGCCAGAAACCTGGACCGGCGACCAAGCTCAGCTCGAGCGCGCCGGCCGACTTGGCCGCTAAACATTGTTTGGCGCGGACCAAGTCCGAAATCGCGCTCACAGGGCTCGATGATTGACGTAGGTGTAGCCGACACCACCGTCGATGGCGCAGTATCCTGGCCCGAGGTTCGCCAAGGAGCCCGCCAGAATATCGAGCGGAAGGAGGAACCCATGCGCCAAATGCTGATCGCTGCGGGATGCCTGATGGCCGCCATGCCCCTCGGCTGGATCGCCGCGAATACGGCGAGTTCGCCGGCCGAAGGCAAGCAGCCCAGGTTTCCCCAGCTGACCTTGGAGCAGCTCAGCGACCAGCAGCGCCCGGTCGGCGAGAAGATCGTGAAGATCTCGCGCGTCGGGCTCGGCGGCCCCTATAATGTGATGTTGCGCAGTCCGGTCTACGCGCAGCGTATGTACGACCTGCTCGACTATCTGCGTTGGCACACGTCCGTGCCGACCAAGCTCAACGAGATGGCCATCCTCATCGTCGCTCGGCAATGGCGCTCGCAGGTGGAATGGTTCGCCCACGCCCCGCTGGCGAAAAAAGCGGGCCTCTCCGATTCGATCATCGCCGACCTGAAATCCAACCGGCGACCCGCCGGCATGAGCCCCGACGAAGAGGTCGTTTACGACTTCGTTACCGAGCTAACGACCAAACACGCGGTGTCGGACGAACTGTTCGACCGCGCCAGGACGCTTCTCGGCGAACAGCAGGTGGTCGATCTGACGGGCGTCGCCGGAACCTATGTCGGCGTGGCGATGATCCTGGCAATGGCCGAACAAGGCGTGCCTGCCGACAAGGAGCCGCCTTTCAAGGAAGGCGAACCTTGAGCGACAAACGCCATTGGCCGGAGAACGACAATGATCGACCGACATGATTTTTCTGCGCTCTGCAGGTTTGGCGCCGCGACTTCCGCCCGTCGGAGATTGTCCTGTCCGCCGGCGTCGCTTGCCAGCGAGGACGCTATGAGATCGGCAGAGTACGAACGACCAAGCCGCGCCTCGGGAGCCGGGGCGAGGTACCAATGACGACATGACAGGGCGCATCGCGGATGATTGCCCACGCCCTTGAGATCGTGCAGAGCCTTATGCTGATCGGCGCAGCCAACGCGGCGCCGCTCCTGGTGGCGCGGGCGCTGAGAGCGCGGCCTGCCCGTCCGATCGATGCGGGAATCGTGTTGCGCGACGGCCATCCTCTCCTCGGTCGCTCCAAGACCTGGCGCGGCATCGCGTCGGCGCTTGTTTTCGCGACCTGCGTAGCGGTCCTGATCCATCTGCCGTGGTGGCTGGGCGCGATCGTTGCAGTGTCCGCGATGGCCGGCGACGGCCTCTCCTCCTTCTTCAAACGACGGCGCGGGCTCGATCCGAGCAGCATGATGTTGGGTCTCGATCAGATTCCCGAGTCCCTGCTTCCCGCGCTCGTCTGCACGGCCTATCTTTCGCTCAGTCTTATCGACGTTCTCGCGATCGTATTGCTGTTCTCTGTCGGAGCGCTTGCGGCGTCACGGGTCTTTTTCGCCGTCGGCCTAAGGGACCGGCCCTACTGAGGCTCGCCACACACCAGCCGGTGCAGGGTGATCTCCGGTCGATTATTGAAGCGCGCCGGAACGACCGACGACCCTGTCCCCACCGAGGTATAGCCGGCCATTCCCGCATGTCGCCAAGCGCCCGCAGCGAAAGCGCGCGGCAGGTCGGCTTCGAGCAGGATCGGAATGCCGCCGGGCAGACAGATCTGGCCGCCATGCGTGTGTCCGCTCAGCATCAGATCGAAGCCGGCGTGCGCGGCCTGCCGGTAGATTTCCGGAGTGTGCGAAAGCAGGACAGAAACACAGCCTTGGGGAATCTCCGCGGCCGCTTTTTCGATGTTGTCGACTCGGAAGAAATGCGCGTCGTCGATCCCCGCGAGATAGATCGAGGCGCTCCCGCGATCTATGACGACGCATTCGTTGAGAAGAACCCGGATGCCGAACGCCTCAAGGTCGGGAACCATGGTGATCGAATCGTGATTGCCGAGCACCGCGTAGACATCCCCGTTCAGCGCTTCTCGCAGGCGCGCGACGGCTTCGAGACAAGGTCTGCAATCGCCGTGGGTGCGTCCGCGATAGTCTCCCGTCAGCACGCAAAGATCGTAATGGAGGCCACGCGCGAGTTCAGCGGCGCGGCGCATCGCGGGGCCGCTCAGGTCCGCATGCAGGTCGCTCAGATGCAGGATGGTGAAGCCGTCGAAAGCGCTCGGCAGTTTTGGGAGGCGCACAATGTTCTGTCGCAGTTGCACCTTGCCTGCGTTCGCCAAACCGAGCCAATAGGTCCCCGTCATGCGGAGCACGAGCTCGATGATCGCCTGCATGACGGGCATGTTCTCGAGGTGCAGGAAGCTGAGGCCCTGGCCAAACGCCTGCGCCTCGTGCTCGCGCTCCATGCCGAGACGGAGTTGCGCGTGCAAGGGTCCGAGTCGGGTTTCGAGACGACGCAACGTTTCGTCGGGATCGAGTAGGCGACACGCCGTCACGTCGTCCGCTCCCGCGGGTTTGGGGTGCAATCCCGTCGATTTCGCCGACGCCGTTGGGTCCGCCGGGTCTGGCAGGCGAGAGCACGACGCCCGCACGCTGTTGACGCAGATCGAGACAGCGACGTCAACTCATTGACCTCTTCGAGCCCCAGCATTCCCACCGCATACGAAGGGGATCCACAGGGCGATTGTTGCCGTTTTGCCACATTGCCGCGCAAACCGCCGTCGCCAGCGCGCGCGTCACGCGAAAGTCTATGTTGCAGTGCACAACAAAAGGAGGCGCAACGCGGCCGGGACTGATTCGCTGAGGGCGGTTCGTGCTCGCACGGACCCCGTGTCGCTTTCGCCGCCAGGATTTTCAGGTTTGTCCAGGCAGGACATCACAGGAGGCTTCAATGACGACAAGCTCAAGAAAGTTCTTTGCCGTGATCATTGAGCGAAATGGACAAGAGCTCGCGCGGGACATTCTCCATATTGAAGGCGCCGCGGATGCTCGTCGCAAACTCATGCAGCTTGTGAGGCAGCATGAGATCGACCCCTTCGATGATCCGATCAATTGGAGGACCGAGGTCCGCTAGGGTGCCCGGTTCCGTCCAGACCTGCGCCGTACTCCTGCCGAAGCCGACCGCCGGGCGGCGCTCGATGCGCTGGTCTGGAGGACGGTCAGGGTGCGTGCGGCCTTCTCACGTCGGCTGCGAGGCAGCTA
>NZ_JBKQOT010000088.1:0-2661 GCF_052145395.1 Roseiarcus sp. | reverse complement strand
ACTGCCCGCGGAGCGCAACGCCGCCATCCTCCGCTGGGTGATCGACAGCAGGGAAAAATTCCTCCGCTACATCCGCATGCTTCTCGCAGAGATCGGCGATCCCTTTTCCTTCGCGCTGGCCGCGCAGATGGCGAACGGAGACGGCGAGCGGCGCGTGGCGAAGGACGACGCCCCGATCATCGAAGAGATGGTGCGGGCCTTGTGCCGGGGCGGCTATCCCATGCAGGCCATTGAACGCCTGATGGCGGGCCTCGGGGAAGCCAGGGATGGAGAACCCGATCCCGTCCCGGCCGAGTTCCGCACCCTGTGGAACACGTTCCGGGTTGCGCTGAACGCGCTGGACGCCCATCATGACTGAGTCCTTCTGTGCCGAAGCGGCGCTCGCCCCACTGAAGGCCTTTCAGCGGCGGACCGTCGACTACGTGTTCGAACGGCTCTACGGGACGAGCGATCCCGTGCGGCAGTTTCTCGTCGCCGACGAGGTGGGCCTTGGAAAGACGATGGTGGCGCGCGGCGTCATCGCGCGAGCCATCGAGCTTCTGTGGGATCGCGCCGATCGCATCGACGTCCTCTACATCTGCTCCAACCAGGCGATCGCCTCCCAGAACCTGAACCGCCTGAACGTTCTGAACCGTCGTGAGTTGACGCTCCCGACGCGAATGACGCTCGTTCTCCTTCAACTCCGTGGCGCCGGCGCCCTCGACAGCAACAAGGTGAATTTCGTCAGCCTCACGCCGGGAACCACCTTCGACCTCCGCTCGACAACAGGAGTGACGCCGGAGCGCGCCTTCTTGCGTCACCTGCTGTCCGACCTCGTGACGGATCCCCGGGGCCTTCACAATCTCCTGCAGGTCTCGGCTGGAGCGGAAGGCTGGAGCCGCGCCGTGGAAGCCATGTCGCTGGACGGGGTGGATACGCGCATCGTGGAACGCTTCCGCAACGAGGTGCGGGCGGACTCGGTGCTATTCGATGAGCTGGAACGCGTTTGCGGATTGTTTCACCGCCGCCGGGAAAGCGATCCGGAGGAAATGACTGCGCCTCGCAACGCGCTCGTGGGGCGACTCCGCAAACGCCTGTCTCACTGCTGCGTCGAGGCCTTGAAGCCCGACCTCATCATTCTGGACGAGTTCCAGAGGTTCAGGGATCTGCTGCATGGAGACACAGAGGCTCGCGAACTGGCGCAAGAGCTGTTCGAATACTCCGGAGCCGACGGCCGCGCCACAAGGACCTTGCTGCTGTCCGCGACGCCCTACCGGATGCTGACGCTCGCGGGGGACGATTCGGAGGAGGGAGACCACTATCAGGACTTCATCGAGACGCTCGGCTTCCTGTTTGGCCGGGAAAGAGGCCGCGAGGCGGCGGCAGACGTCGCCCGAGACATGCGCGCCTTTCGCAGCCTCCTGCAAGGTCTTCCGCAAACCCGCGAGAAGGCGGTCGAGGCGCGAAAGGCGATCGAAGGCCAGCTTCGCCGAGTGATGGTGAGGACCGAGCGCGTCTCCAGCACCAAAGACCGCGACTCGATGCTCGTAGAACGCGCGCGCATCTTGAGCGTCTCCTCGGAAGATCTGGTCGAAGCCTCCGCCGTATCGAAGGTGGCGGAAATTCTAGACGCGCCGGGAATCGTCGAGTACTGGAAATCCTCCCCGTATCTGCTCAACTTCATGCGGGACTACGACCTGAAGAAGAAGCTCGTGGAAAGGGTCCGCGCTCCGGGGGCCGACGTCAGGTTGCATGACGCGGTCAGGAACGCCGGACCGACGCTGCTGAAACGCTCGGCAATCGCCTGGTACAGGCCACTGGCGCCGGCGAACACTCGAATGCGGGCGCTCATGGACGATGTCTTCGGGCAGCGGCTCGAGCAGAACCTCTGGATTCCGCCGGCGCTCCCTTACTATGGCAGCGCACGCCCCGATACGCCGCCGACGAAGGCGCTCGTTTTCTCCGCCTGGTCCGTGGCGCCGGACGCCATTGCGGCGATCTTGTCCTACGAGGCCGAGAGGCGGGTGGGTGCTGGCGACGATCAGCGGAAGTATTTCGAACAGCATCGCTTGCGTCCGCTGCAGTTTCGCAGAGATCAGGGCCGATTGACTGGCCTGCGGACGCTGTTGCTGATCTATCCGTCGCCGACCCTTGCGCGACTTGCCGATCCCTTAGCCGCGTTTTCGGAATGCGACTCCACGCCGTCGGAGGCAGCGATGCGCGCGGCGATCGCCGTTCGTCTCGAACCGTTGCTCGCGCGTATGCGGCCCATGTCGGCTGAGCCAACGGCTCCGACGCTGGAATGGGCCGTCCCGGCGATGCTCGATGAACTGACGGGCAAACGGTCCCGCGGCTGGCTCGAGGCGTCTTCGGGCATGCAGGACCTCGCGAGCGAAGACGCGTTTCGCGAGCATGTCGCCGAACTGGCGTCCGCAGCGACGCGGAACGAATATGCCGGATCTCGCGCGGAGCTGATGGAACTCCTTGTCGATGTTGCGCTCGGCAGCCCCGCCGTGTGTGCGTTGCGCGCGCTGAAGAGAATAGCCCCGGAACTGGCGTGGGACGAACCCGCCCTGCTCTCCGCGGCGGCTAAGGTCGCCTGGGCCTTTCGGGCGCTTTTCAATCAGCGCGATTCCGTGGCGCTGCTTCGTCGCGACTCGGATGATTTCTATTGGCGTCAGG
>NZ_JBKQOT010000087.1:0-8387 GCF_052145395.1 Roseiarcus sp. | reverse complement strand
TCGATGATGTCGGTCTTTGCCCGCCGCGCCCGCCGATCCACGGGGAGGCTCGAAGGCTGGATGACGCCTGGATTTCGCGCGCGTTCTTCTCCGAGGTTTCCGCAAGCGTCCGCACTTCATCGGCGACGACCGCGAAACCTTTGCCATGCTGTCCCGCGCGTGCGGCTTCGATCGCTGCGTTGAGCGCGAGCAGATTCGTCTGATCGGTGATGCGCCCAGCGGCGCGGACGATTTCGCCGATGTTGGCCGCCTGGGCCTCGAGCTCGGTCATCATCTTCACCGAAGAGGCCTGGCGATCGGCCGCCGCGCCAATGCTGGCGAAGCTGGCGGCGATTTGTTTGATCGCGTCGACAATCAGCCCACGCAGAGAGTCCGTCTTCTGCCGCGAAACGTCGGCTGAGTTCTCGGCCTGCAGCAGGCCGGCGGTTATCGCGACGACGGCGCGCCGCGACTGCGCGGAGGCCGAAGAGGCCTCCTCGGCTCCTTGGGCGATCAACTTTATGGCCTTGCGCAGATCTTCGGCGGCCGACGAAGACTGAGCGACGCCGGCGGCGAGTTCACCCGTCGCGGAGACGATTCGTTCGGCCGCGTTCTACTGACGCGCGTGGGTGCGCACGGTATTGCGATTGTCTTGCGCGATTTTGGATAAGCCAGTCATCGCCGCGGTTTCTTCGATTCGCGTTGGCGTCGAGGCGTCAATCGTCGTCTTCTTGGCAAGCGCCATTCTGATTTCTCCTGCGGGGACGCCCAGGCAATCGATACAGAGCGGACGGGATAACCGCGCGGCGCGAAGGAAAAACGTGAGCCTGGTCTCCACGCCTGACGAACGAGACTTGTACGAGACTGATTGTTCTGGCTGTGAAACGGGCGTCGCCGGTATGTGTTTCGCCGACGCCATGCGCCTGTGCTCCGACATGCTCGCGCGGCGCCGCAATCTGGAGGAGGTCCCTCGTCAGCGCTCGCTGCTGAAGCTCGGCGGTACCCGCACTTTGCCGTATCGGGTCCGCAGAAATCGCCCCTATTGTTGACGAAAACGATAGACTGAATACAAATTTCGGCGGCTCCTGTAGCCGAAACCGTCTTCGAAGGGGCTCGTTGTCTCGTGAGCCAACGTTTGGATCCCGGCCTTGTCCCGTCGAGCCGGGATAGAGGGCGCCCCAAAGGACGGGGACCGTCCAGGCGTCGAAATCGTCGCGTCGCGGTCGCTGAACGACTTCTGGAAATCCAGATGCCGCATTCGAACCCCATGATGCAATTAACCACAGAATTCTGGTTTCCGGAAGAAAATGTTTCGAGGCGCCGCCACCGACGAGGGACCGGTCCCAGGGTCAAGCGCGAGCGGCGCCGCCGCGGCGGCGGCCTGGGGCCCGGCCACGCCCTGGACCCAAATGCGGCAATCGCCGGGTATCTGGCGGCTGCGTCCGGGAGCCCCTATTTCTTCTCCAGAAAGCGATCTAGGGCTGCGTCATGAACGCCATCTCGAAAATCGCCGATCCGGTCGTGGCGCCGACGCTGAAGGACGCGATGCGCCTCGTCGCCGGCGGCGTGAGCGTCGTCACGGCCGGCGACGGCGAGGAGCGGACCGGCCTCACCGTCACCTCCGAGGTGTCGCTGTCGATCGACCCGCTGACGATGATCATCTGCGTGAACCGCAACGCGTCCGCGCTTGCGGTCATCGCCCGGCGCCGGCATTTCTGCGTCAACGTGCTTGCCGCCGACCACGAGGCCATCGCCAACCGCTTTGCGGGCGTCAGCGGCGTCAAGGGGCCGGCCCGCTATGTCGAGGCCGATTGGCGGCCGCAGGCGACCGGCGCGCTGGCGCTCCAAGGCGCCCTCGCGTCGATCGACTGCGAGGTCGAGGAGATGATCGAAAGGCACAGCCACGTCATCGTGATCGGCGCCGTGCGGGCCATTACGACCCAGTCGGGCGAGCCGCTCGTCTACAGCCGGGGTCGCTACCACAGGCTTGCGCATTCGTGACTTGAGGCGAGTCGGCGCAGCGGGTCTTCTCAGTCGAGACGACAAGGCGCAGCCTCGGGATGAGAAAGGCGGTCAAATGGCTTCGCAGCGGCAGATGAAGCTCGGCGCGTTCATGCGGCCGACGACGATCCATACCGGCGCCTGGCGCTCCCGGGCGCCTTTCTCGACGCCAACTTCAATCTCGGGCATCTCCTGCAGTTTGCCCAGACGCTCGAGCGCGGCAAGTTCGACGCCTTCTTCATGGCGGACCATCTTGCCGTCCTGAACATGCCGGTCGAGGCGCTGAAGCGCAGCCACACCGTCACCTCGTTCGATCCGCTGACGCTCCTGCCGGCGATCGCCGTCTCGACGACCAACCTCGGCCTGATCGCGACGGCCTCGACCACGTTCGAGCAGCCGTACCTGATCGCCCGCCGCTTCGCCTCGCTCGACCACATCAGCGGCGGGCGGGCGGGCTGGAACGTCGTGACCACCTCGAACCCGGACGCGGCCCTCAATTTTGGGCTCGCGGAGCACATGGAGCACGACGAGCGCTACCACCGCGCGAGAGAATTCTACGACGTGGTGACTGGCCTCTGGGACTCCTTTGCGGACGACGCGATCGTCCGGGACGTCGAGAGCGGGATCTTCTTCGATCCCGAGAAGTTGCACGTGCTCAACCACAAGGGCCGCTATCTCTCGGTGCGCGGCCCGCTCAATATCGCGCGGCCGGTTCAGGGCTGGCCGGTGATCGTCCAGGCGGGCGCTTCCGATGCGGGACGCCAGCTCGCGGCCGAGACCGCGGAGGTCGTGTTCGCGGCCGGCTCGCGCCTCGACGCCGACCAAGCCTTCTACGCCGATGTCAAAAGCCGCGCGGAGAAGGCTGGGCGGGACCCCGAGTTCATCAAGATTCTGCCCGGCGCGTTCGTCGTCGTCGGCGAGACCGACGAGGAGGCGCGCGAGAAACGGGCGAAGCTGGACAGCCTCGTCCATTACGAGAGCGCGCTGGCGTCGCTGTCGATCGCGCTCGGTCACGACGCTTCGGGATTCGATCCGGACGGGCCGCTGCCCGAGATCCCGGAGTCGAATGCGAGCAAGTCGAGCCGCGACCGGGTCGTCGCGCTCGCGCGGCGCGAGAACCTCACGGTGCGCCAGCTCGCCCAGCGGCTCGGCGGCTATTCCGGCCTCGCCTTCGTGGGGACGCCCAAGACCGTCGCGGACCAGATGGAGCAATGGTTTGTCGGGCGCGGATGCGACGGCTTCAACGTCATGTTCCCGTTCCTGCCGGCGGGCCTCGACGACTTCGTCGACCAGGTAGTCCCGGAACTGCAGCGGCGCGGCCTGTTCAGGACCGAGTACGAGGGCCGCACGCTGCGCGAGAGTCTCGGCCTGCCGCGACCGAAGAACCAGTTCTTCGCCTGACCGCCGCCGCCGGCGGGAGCCGGCTCGCTTCCGAGTCCGAAACGAGCCTTTTCAGTCGGTTGCAGCGACTTTTCCGCGCGGGTGAAGGTCGGCGGCCGGCGATCTCACGCAGATGTGACGATAGCCGCTTGCATCCTCTGCTTGTTATGTCTATAAAATTTATAAACTAAATTCTCCAGGAGAGGGCCGGCCTCCATGAGCACGCTGATCGAGTATCTCGCGCAAAAGCGTCAGGCCCTGCTCGACCGGCGCCGGCGCATCGCCGACGGCTCGCTCGGGCCGGTTCCGCTCAAGGCGCGGGCGACCGCCGAAGGGCGGAGCGGCGTGCGCCGGATCCGAATTCGCGACTTTCAGGTCGTCACCGATTCGCCGCCAGATTTTGCCGGCTACGATCTCGGCCCAAGCTCGCCTGAATTGGTGCTCGGCGCGCTGGGCTCCTGCCTCAACCACTCGTATCTGATCCAGGCGGCGGCGCTCGATGTGCCCATCGAGGTGATCGAAGTCGAGGTCGAGGCTTTCATCGATCCGCGGGCGGGCAGTTCGGGCTACGAGGCGACGCCGGTCTATCCGCAAAACATCTCGTACGTCGTCAAGATCGAGAGCCCGGCGTCCGCGGCCGACATCCAGCGCCTGAGAGACAACGTCGAGACCGCATGTCCCATCCTCAACCTGCTCAAGAACCCACAGACGATCGCGGGCCGCCTCGACGATCGCGCGTCGCGGCTCGCCGCGGCCGAATGACCTCGGCCCATCCGCTCCTTAAGCGCCAGCCAGAGAGGCATGAGATGCCCGTCGAATTCATCGGTTTCATCGGCAATCACAATTCCTCGGAAATCATCCCGCGCAGCGGGCCGGTGGTGGACCCGGACTACATCGGGACCGTCGCCAAGGCGCATGAATATGCGGGCTTCGATCGTGCGCTGCTCGCCTTCCACGCCGACGCGCCGGACCCGCTGGTGGTCGGACAATATGCGGCCAGCGTCACCGAGCGGCTCGGCGTCTTCATCGCCTACCGGCCGGGCTTCACCGCGCCGACGGTGCTCGCGCGCCAGTTCGCCACGCTCGACCACCTGTCGAAGGGCCGCGTCTCGTTCAACGTGATCACCGGCGGCGAACAGCGGGAGCTGGCGCGCGACGGCAACCAGGTCGCCAACAAGGACGAGCGCTACGCGCGCACCAATGAATTTCTCGACATCGTGCGGCTGGAGTGGACGCGCCGCGATCCTTTCACCTACACGGGCAAGTATTATCAGGTCGAGAACGCCGTCTCGCTGGTCAAGCCCTACAACGAGCGCAATATCGATGTTTACGTCGCGGGCGCTTCCGACGCCGCCGTCGAGGTCGCCGGGCGCCACGCCGACATCTTCGCCCTCTGGGGCGAGACCTACGAGCAGGTGCGCGAGCTGACGGGGCGGGTCAGCGCCGCCGTGGCCAGGCACGGACGCCGTCCCGAGTTCAGCCTGTCGTTCCGCCCGATCCTGGCGGACACCGAAGAGGCCGCCTGGGCCAAGGCGGACGCCTATCTCGACCGGGCCAAGGCCCTGATCGATCGCACCGGATTCCGCCGCGGCGCGGAGGAGCCGGCCAACGAAGGCTCGCGGCGTCTTCTCGCCGCCGCCGCGAAGGGGCCGCGCTTCGACAAGCGCCTGTGGACCGCGATGGCGCAGCTCACCGGCGCCAAGGGCAATTCGACCTCGCTCGTCGGCACGCCCGATCAGGTCGCCGAAGCCCTGCTCGACTATTACGATCTGGGCGTCCGGACCTTTTTGATCCGCGGCTTCGACCCGCTCCCCGACGTCCTGACCTACGGGCGCGATCTGATTCCGCGCGTGCGCGCGCTCGTCGCCGAGCGCGAACGGGCGCAAGCGGCCGCGGCGGAATGAATGGAACGCGTGGGATGAAGTTCTCGTTGCTGCGGCCCGCTTTGAGGAGCGCTCGGGATCGCCCGCTTGGGCCCCCGCCCCCCTTGGTGGGGCGGGTCGGGGTGGGCGGTCGCGCTGACGGCCGACGGCTGACATGGCTCGTAGGTCACGGCGCGTGTCAGTTTCAGCAATACGGAAAAGCGCGGCGCGACCCCCCTCCCTTCCCTCCCCCACAAGGACCCCACAAGGGGGGAGGAGGGAGCCCTTCCGGCGTTGGCCGACAAACAGGCCGCGCCCGCTCCAACCGCAGACTCCTCTTCGTTTCGCGGCGCGCCTCATCGCCGCGCTCGGCGTCTCGACGGTCGTCGCCGCTACCGCCGAGGCCGAGACCGTCATCCGCGTCGGCGACCAGCGCTCGGGGCTGATCGGAAAGCCGCTCGACGCCTCCACGATCGTGAGTTCGGTTTTCACGCCCGCCATCGCCGCGGAGCTTTCGCCATGATCTTCGGCAAGGGCGCCGACGATATCGACGTCACCGCGTCTGCGCTTGCCCGCGAGTTCGCCGAGACCGCGGGCGAATACGACCGGACGGCCGCCTTTCCCTTCGCCAATATCGAGCGGCTGCGCGAGACGCGGCTCGCCGCGCTGATCGTTCCGCGCGAGTATGGCGGGCGAGGCGCGGGCTTGATGCGCGCCAACCGCGTCGTCAACGCGATCGCGCGCGGCGAGGCCTCGACCGGCCTCGTGCTGGCCCAGCAGTACCTCTTTCACGGAACCCTGCGCTCGAACCCGGACTTTCCGGTCGCGCTCAAGGCGCGAATCTTCCGCTCGGCCTCCGAGGATGGCGGGTTCGTAAACGCGTTGCGAGTCGAGCCCGAACTCGGGACGCCCATTCGCGGCGGCCTGCCGGCGACGATCGCGCGGCGGACGGCGAACGGCTGTTCGCTCAGCGGTCGCAAGATCTATTCGACCGGCGCGCCGGTTCTCGCCTGGAACGCGATCTGGGCGCGGACCGACGAGGCCGAGCCGCGCGTCGGGCCTTCCTCGTGCCCGGCGGCGCGCCGGGCCTCCGCATCGAGGAGACGTGGCGGCAACTCGGCATGCGCGCGAGCGGAAGCCACGATGTCGTGCTCGACGAGGTCGAGATTCCTTTCGACCACGCCGCCGGCCTCAAGACGCTGCAGGAGCTGGCTGCGCCGAACGCCGCGCAGACGGCCTGGGTCGCGGTGCTGTTCAGCACGGTCTACGACGGTGCGGCGCGCGCAGCGCGCGACTGGTTCGTCAAGTTCCTGCACGAGCGCGCGCCTTCCAATCTTGGCGCCCCGCTGGCCACTCTCCCGCGCATGCAGCAGGCGGTCGGCGAGATTGATTCCGCGTTGTACGCGAGCCGCGTCCTGCTCGCCTCGATCGCCGAGCGGGTCGACCGCGGCGAGACTCCGCATCCGCAGGAAAGCCTGTACGTCAAGCACAGCGTCACGAGAAATGCGCTCGACGCGGTGTCGAAGGCGATGGAGCTCAGCGGCAATCCCGGTCTTGCGCAAGCGAACCCGCTCGAACGGCACTATCGCGACGTGCTCTGCGCCCGCGTCCACTCCCCGCAGAACGACTCGATTTTCCTGAGCGGAGGCCGTCTCGCCCTCGCCGATATTTCCGCAACCCTGTGACCCTCGCGACCGGAGCCCATCATGACCACCGAGCTTCATGACGCCAAGTCCGCCACGCGCCGCCGGTTTCTCGTGCGCGCCGCGGCGCTCGGAGCAGCCGCGCCCTTCGGCCTTGCCGCCGGCAGGGGCCTCGCCCTCACCCGGGTCGCGCCTCCGCCCTTCGACCCGAGCGCGTACCCGATCTGCCGCGCCGCTGCGACCGGCGACGCCGTTCCGACTGGTGAGCTGAAAAAGGTGACCTTCGCCTGGAACGCCGGCGCGCCCTGCCTGCTCGCCGTCACCGTCGCCAAGGACAAGGGCTTCTTCGCCAAACACGGCCTCGACGTCGACCTCGTCAACTACGCGGGCTCGACGGATCAGCTCTTGGAGACGCTCGCCACCGGCAAGGCGGACGCGGCGGTCGGCATGGCGCTGCGCTGGCTGAAGCCGATGGAGCAGGGCTTCGACGTCAAGATCGTCGCGAGCCTGCACGGCGGCTGCATGCGGCTTCTGGCGCCGACCGATTCGGGCATCAATACGGTCGCCGATCTCAAAGGCAAGATCATCGGGGTCAGCGACATGAACTCGCCGGCCAAGAATTTTTTTCCATCGTGATCCGCAAGGCGGGCCTCGACCCGACGACCGACGTCGAGTTCAAGCAGTTCCCGGCGCCGCTTTTGCGCGCGGCCGTCGACAAGGGCGAGGCGCACGCGGTCGCCGACGGCGACCCGAACACCTACCTCTGGCTCAAGGACGGCAAGCTCAAGGAAATTTCCTCGAACCTGACGGGCGAGTTCGCGACCCGCGTCTGCTGCATCGTCGGCGTGCGCGGCAGTCTGGTGCGCGACGACAAGCGCACGGCGGCCTCGATCGCGCTCGCGCTGCTCGAGGCGGCGGAATACGCCGCTGAGAACCCCGCCGAGGCGGCTGCGACCTATACGCCCTTCGCGCCGGGCTCCGTCTCGTCCGCGGATCTGACCGCGCTGGCGAAGTATCACACCCACCATCACCACCCGATGGGCGACGACCTGAAGAAGGAGATCGCGCTCTATGCCGAAGAGCTGAAGCTCGTTTCCGTCTTCAAGCCGAGCCTCGACACCGCGAAATACGCCGATCGCGTCTACGCCGACGTCCTGAGCTGAGGGCGCCATGTCGCTTCTCTCGGCCCTCCCGGCCCTCCCGGCCCGCGCCGCGCCGATCGCGCGCCGCCCAGCCTTCGCCGCGGCGACGGGACGCCGGTCGTTCGGCGCGGCGCTGGCGTTCGCGGCCGCGGCCTCCTGGCTCCTGCTCGCCTTCGTCATCCTGCGCTGGCCGGACCTCGGCGACTGGGGGCGCGGCCCGGAACTCGCCTACGCTGCCGCTGCGCTCGCGGCCGTTCTGATCGTGTCGGGCGTCCTGCGCGCGGCGGGATCGACCGCGCTCGACCGCCTCGAACGGGCGACGCCCTGGCTGATCGCCCTCGGCCTCGCCTTCTCGGTATGGGAGGCTGGAAGCGCCAAAT
>NZ_JBKQOT010000086.1:0-4528 GCF_052145395.1 Roseiarcus sp. | reverse complement strand
GATCGAGCGGTTCATTCGCCCGGTCTGTTCAGGCGCCATATAGGCAAGGGTGCCGGCGATTACTTCGGGCGGCTCGGGCGCCTGACGCTCGCGCGGCAGGCGCGAGGCGATGCCGAATCCGGTGAGCCGCGTTCGCCCGTCGGCGCAGTTCATAAGGATGTTGGCCGGCTTGATGTCCTTGTGGACGAGGCCGCGCTGGTGCGTCTTGCTGAGCGCCGAGGCGATGCCGATGGCCAGACGCAGGAAGCGCCCGGTCTCCATCGGCGCGCCGAGAATACGGTCGAGCGGCTCGCCGCCCGGGTCCTCAATCAGGAGCTGAGTCCGGCCGCGCTCTTGCCGAAGCTCCAACGGCCGCGCGGCCCAAGCGGCGTCAAGCTCGTCTCTCAAAGCGTATTCGTGGGCGAGGCGATGAAGCACCAGCGGATGATGGTCCGATGCGGGAAACGCGATCAGAACGGGCGGATCCCCCTCGTCGCCAGCAACCCGACGTCCGCGGCAGAGGATGCGCTCGCCCTCGTCCGACAGGAGTTCGAGATCGCAGAATCCCTCGACGTCGACTTGAAGCCCCGGATGCAATTCCTGGATTCCGCCGCAATCGGCACGCGCCGCCAGTGATAGTGCCGTCGAACGAGGCCTAGCGCAACCTCTCGATATACTCATTCCCCGCAGCAGGCGTCGTCCCGAAACTGCCGCGGGTTGAGCGCTGCGTCAGAATCGAGCGCGGATCGGATGCACGCTTGCAGGTCCTCGTCGCGGAAGGGCTTCGTCAGGTAGCACTTCACGCCGGCTCGAAGCGCCCGTGTCCGCACGACTGGATCCGGATAAGCCGTAATCAAGATGGTCCGTATGGTTTCACCGGACGCGACCAGCCGAGCATGAAGCTCCGGTCCCGTCAGCCCCGGCATCTGCACGTCAGCGATCAGGCAATCGACCCGGCCCCGGCGATCGAAATTCAGGAAATCCTCGGCGCGGTCGAAGTCGACGGCGTCATAACCAAGCGATCTGAGGAGACCTTTTACGGCCTCGCGCATCGACTCGTCGTCATCGACGACCGCGATAAGAAATTTGTCTTGCAACGTCGTTTCCTGACGGCCGTACGGGCAACCGCGAGCCTCGCCCCTTCGCCAGACGTTGATATAGTCTCTTGAGGGACAATTCTCCGCCAATGCATACAGGTATTGCGATTATACACTCGTATAGCTTCACCAAGTCCTTGTAATTTGTACGCGGTTAGGTCCATGCGGCGTCAATGGTTTGCTCCGCCGACGTCGGACCACCCACGCGAGGCCAATTGAAGGTTCGGCGAAGACGCTATGCGAAGGTATAGATCAGGCAAACGATCTGGCGCCCCTGCCGTCCCCTCATCCAATATTTTTCGTGCGCCGAGCCAGGTAAAGTTCTGTTTGCGTCCCAGCCATCCTCCCTGCTGCGGCGCATCCTCCCGCGGGCCAAGAGTCCCCCGCTTGGCCCCATTGAGCCCCTCCTGACGGAGGGGCTCTTTTTTCGCCGACTTGCCGCGAGGGCAGGAGCAGCGGGTCGCTACAGGTCGACGCCGGCAGGTTTCAACTTTTCCGCCATCCGGGCCAGATCGGGAACGGAGGAGGCCTTCATCTTTCGCATCACTTGGCTCCGGTGGACCTTTACCGTGATTTCGCTGATGCCCAGATCTCCCGCAATCTGCTTGTTGAGCCGGCCGGCGACGACCCCGGCCATCACCTCGCGCTCGCGGACGGTCAGTGTCTCGAAGCGCTTTCGCATCTCAGCCGTTAAACTCTCTGCATCCAGTCGAGCCCGGTCTCGAGTCAGGCCGAGTTGAATCGCATCCAGGAGATCCTGATCCCTGAAGGGCTTGGTCAGGAACTCGATCGCTCCTCCTTTCATCGCCTGGACCGTCATTGGGATGTCGCCATGTGCCGTGATGAAAACGATCGGGAGACGGACGTGTCTGTCGGCGAGCTCTCGCTGGAGCTCGAGGCCACTGCGGCCGGGCAGCCTGACATCGAGCACAAGGCAGGAGGGACCCTCCGCGCGGTGCGATTGAAGGAATTCGTCTACCGAAGCCATTAGCTTCGGCTGAAAGCCGACTGATCGGACGAGGCTGGAAATCGACTCTCGCATTCCCGGATCATCATCGATGACGAAAACGGTCGGCTTGCTTATCGGTGCTGTCGGCATGGTTGGCGTGCGTTCGTGGAAACTTTGTAGATTATAGCATGGCGAACGGCTCCTGTGGCGGCAAGGCTTGGGCGCTGCGGGCCCCGACTTGGGCCGCGATTGCGCACCAAATGTTGCGCAGCGGATCTTGAATCGCACCAATTGGCCGGCAATTATACAGAACTGCGAAGAGAGTCCTGCCTGTCCCTTCGGTAAATTCGTGGGCGTCAGCGCACTCCTGGCCCTGACGGAGAGCCTCCGCAGGCGATCTGTACGCCCTGCTGGACCCGGTCTGTGGCGACACCTACGGGCTCTCGTTCTAGCTCTCAAGAAAGGCTGGCGTTTGGCCTCCTTGCTCGAACGGCACCGTCAGGATCTGAGAAGCGAATTCCGTGTCGAAGCCTTCTTCCCCTTCACGCAAGCGAGAAAACTGGCGCCGGACGAAGGGAATCGTCGGTTAGTGAAATTCCTTTGGCGTCATTGGCCCAGCCCCCACTCCAGAGATCGGCTGCTTGGACATTTGTCCCGCCGCACCCGCAACCGGTGAACAGAAGCCGCCCCAAAAGAGCGCATCGGCGGCCGCCGACTACGGCGTGTATGGTCGTTCCGGCGGCATGCCGTTGACACGGAGGCTGCGCAAGTCCGAAGCGACGATCGTTTCGACGGCCGCCTCGTCGAGGTCGAGATCGCCACGCGCAGCCATCAGCATCCGCCCAGCGAGCCGGTCGAACCTGCCGGCGCCGATCTCAACGCTGAGCCGCGCGGCGAGCGTCGGCGGGACGTCGAGTCCTCTTTCGAAGAGCCGCGGGATGTCGGTGAGATATTTCCGCCCCGACTCGCTCTCGAGCTGCCGCTCGGTCATGGCGGTGCGCACGAGACCCGGGTCCATCGCGAACACTAGCACCCCGGAGCCGACGAGCGTGTCGGCGACGCATTCGGCGAAGCGGAGCAGGCCCGCCTTGCTGGTCGCGTAGCCCGAGCCCATCGGGAAAGAGACGGCCGTCCCGCCGCCGGTCATCACAATGATACGACCGCGCCCGCGCGCGATCATCCTTGGCAGGGCCGCGCGGCAGCAGTTGAAGGTCCCGAAGGTGTTGGTCTCGATGTCCCGGCGCCAGTCTTCGGGGTCGACCGTCCAGATCGGCCCGTAGGCGGAAAAGGCGCCAGCGTTGTTGGTGAGGAGGCTCACCGGGCCGAGATCGCGTTCGATGGTCGCGAAGGCCTTGGCGACCGCCTCGCCGTCGACGATGTCGAGCGGATAGGCGCGCGCGGCGCCGCCCTCCGCGTTGATAGCGTCCGCAACCGATCCGATCTCCGCGGCGGTCCGCGCCAGGAGGGCGACCTTCGCGCCTTCCTGGGCCTGCATTTGCGCGATCGCGCGGCCGATGCCGCGGCCGGCGCCGGTGACGACGGCGACTTCGCCGGCAAGTTTCATCGTCAAGCCTCCCTCTCCAAAGCCGCGAGCCGCCAGACGTCCGGCGCGCTCGTTGGGCTCGGTGCGGCCGCGTCGCTTTCCCGCGCAGTCAACGCCAGCGGCCAGACCTCGCGGAGGATTCGCGGCCCCTCAGGTCCGGCATAGCGCGGCATGGCAACCAGCAGCATCTCGGCGAGGCGGCGCCCAAGTGGCTCGAGCCTGACGCTGAAGCCGGTCAGCGCCGGCGATAGATAGCCGCACAGCGGGCTGTCGACGATGACGATGACGGCGACGTCGCGGCCGGGCTGAACGCCGCGCTCGCCCAACGCGCGGCAGCCGCCGAGGGCGAGCGCATCGTTGTTGAACAAAATGGCGGTCGGCGGATCGGGGATTCTCATCAGCACGAGCGTGGCGGCGTAGCCGCCGGCCTCGTTCACCTCGCCCGTGGCGAGGAGCGCGGGATCGAACGCGAGCCCCGAGCGGCGCAACCCCTGCCGGTAGCCGCGGCGGAACAGGTGGGCGAAATTGAGCTCCGGCGTGGGACCGACGACCGCGATCCGGCGATGGCCGCGCGCTGCGAGCCGGGCGACCGACTGCTCGCCGGCGCGCACGAAGTCGAGATCGAGCGAGGGATAGCCTGTTCCGCCCGAAAGGCTGCGGCCGAGCGTCGCGAAGGGGAATCCGACCTCGCTCAAATAGTCGATGCGCGGATCGCGGCGCCGCGTCCAGGCGAGGACGATCGCGTCCGCCCAGCGCGCTTCGACCACGCGGCGTAGCCGCTCCTGCTCGCCGCCTGGCTGGTCCATCACCATAATCAGCTCGAGCCCGCGCTCGGCCAGCCCCGCCTGCAGCCCCTTCATGACCGGCACGAAGAACGGCTCGCCATATTGATGATCGCCGGGGTGCGGCTGGAGCAGAAAGGCGACGGCGTGGGTCGCCCCCTTGCGCAGGCTGCGGCCG
>NZ_JBKQOT010000085.1:0-13525 GCF_052145395.1 Roseiarcus sp. | reverse complement strand
GATCAGAGCGGCCATGCCTATTCAACGCTAATTGAGTCAATTTCAATGCCAACGTGTCGCATCGCCGCTGCAACGCAACACGCCGTATCTTTCATTCGCCTTCGCCGGTTCCGCCCGTGGTGCAAGCCAAATGTACACCGCAACGGTATTGACTGCCGAGACGCGCAGCTTCGAGAACCAAATGAAAATTCTGCGATACGCGCGTATCATAATATGAGGCGGCGTTTGTTTTGCCGGGCGCAGGCCGTGTCGGGTCGCTTTCACCTCCGAAGTTTTTGCTACGCGTGCGGCCTGGGTATCTTTGCGAATTGACGCAGATTCTTGAGCGTCGTTGCAAGACGATGGAACGACGGTTTGCCCCGGAAGGCGCTTCCCCGGCGCATCAAAGGCTTAAAGCCGACGTGTGGGCAAGGTGAACCGCATGCGACGCGGATGGGCGAACGACTTTTCGGTAGCCGCTTTCAGCAGGGCGTAATCGGGCGCTCAACGCCAACGCGGCGGTGCGGTTGCGGGTGGTTGCGCTTCAAGCACAACGTCGGGCGGAGCGGGAGCTAAGCTATCCCCTCTCGCATCTCTACGGGCGCTTCGGATTCGCACGCCTGAGCGGGGTCCCGACGCGCTTGTGCGACATCCGGGCCTCCGGGACCCGATTTCGTCGCTCGGATCATCCGATGGCGGCTGGCGGCGACGCAGCGTGACTGAGAGATTTTCGCCTTTAACGAATATTATCTTGCAAAGATTCAGAATATCCGCTATGATTCCTACAGAACCCAATCTTGAGACAGCGCCTATCCAAACCGCGGCAGCGCCGGCACAGTTGCGTTCGGGAATTCAATGCCCCAGGCGCCGGGTGGCCGCGCAGGGGCCAGCCCGGCGAGCGGCCCGGAATTTCCGCCGCAACCGATTGAAAAAACTCGTTTCGGGCTCGGCTTTGGCAAACCGAGCTCTTCTCCCGCCTTGCGGTGCGGCGAGGGGCCGTCCGAAGGGCGGGGGCTCTCAGCCGCGACCTCAAGCGGCCCTGGACTTCGGCTTCAGCCAGCCCCGGTTGGCGAGCACTTCGGCGATCTGCACCGCGTTCAGCGCCGCGCCCTTGCGGAGGTTGTCGGAGACGCACCACAGATTGAGGCCGTTCTCGACCGTCGGATCCTCGCGGATGCGGCTGATGTAGGTCGCGTCCTCGCCGGCCGCCTCGTGCGGGGTGATGTAGCCGCCCGGCTCGCGCCGGTCGATGACGACGCAGCCCGGCGCCTCGCGCAAAATGTCGCGCGCCTCGTCGGCCGTGATCGGCTTCTCGAACTCGATGTTGACCGCCTCCGAATGGCTGATGAACACCGGGACGCGCACGCAGGTGGCGGTCAGCTTGATCTTCGGATCGAGGATCTTCTTGGTCTCCGCGACCATCTTCCACTCTTCCTTGGTCGAGCCGTCATCCATGAAGACGTCGATATGGGGAATCACGTTGAAGGCGATGCGCTTGGGGAACTTCTTCGTCTCGACCGGATTGCTCGTGAACACCGCGCGGGTCTGGGAAAAGAGCTCGTCCATCGCCTCCTTGCCGGCGCCCGAAACCGACTGATAGGTCGCCACCACCACGCGCTTGATGGTCGCCCGGTCGTGCAGCGGCTTCAGCGCCACGACGAGCTGGGCGGTCGAGCAGTTCGGGTTGGCGATGATGTACTTCGAGACGAAGCCCCGGGCGGCGTCGGCGTTGACCTCGGGCACGACAAGCGGCACGTCAGGGTCCATCCGCCAAGCCGAGGAATTGTCGATCACCACGCAGCCCTTGGCGCCGATTCTGGGCGAGAATTCCTTCGACACCGATCCGCCGGCCGACATGAGACAGATGTCGGTGTCGGAGAAGTCGTAATGGTCGAGCGCCTTGCACTTCAGCGTCGCGTCGCCGAACGACACCTCCTTCCCAATCGACCGGGAGGAGGCGAGCGCGACGACCTCCGAGACGGGAAAACGGCGCTCGGCGAGGACCGACAGCATCTCGCGGCCGACATTGCCGGTGGCCCCGGCGACCGCGACCTTATAGCCTGACATGGGCGAGTTCCTTCTGACTCTCAGGCCTCCCCGCAACACACGCCCAAACCGATTTCTGTGTCTCGATTTGGATTTCACCCCGGCGCCCCGCCGGGGGAGGAAACCGGAGCGGAAGGCGCGTTCAGCCGATCGTCCCGCCTTTCAGCGGGCGACGCGTTTTCGTCGTCATCGTTTTGACAAGACGCGGCATCAAACGGATCCGTCGTCGGGCGCAGGGTTGTGCGCCGACCAGGATTTCGCAAACCATGACGCAAGCGCGTTGTCAATGCGGCCACTGGCGCAATTCGGGTTCTCGGGAGAGAGCTCGGATCGGTCGAAAGGCTGATACCGGCGCCGCATCCTTCACGGAACCCTCGCTGACAAAGCCCTGGATCCTCGAGAGGCTCGATCGGGCGACGTGAATCCCTATCTCTGCTCCCTCAATCGTGCCACATTGCCCGATGGCGGTTTCTGGAGGACTCCCATGCAGTCGGTCGCGTTCAAGGCCGGAGAGACCATCATTCGCGAGGGCGACGAGGGCGACACGGCCTACTTCATCGTTTCGGGCGCGGTCGAGGTGCTGGTCGGGGCCGGGGGCAGGCGGGTCGGCACGCTCCACACCGGCGAGGTATTCGGCGAGATGTCCCTGATCGAGCCCGGGCCCCGCTCCGCCACCATCGTTGCACAAACCGACGTCGAGTGCCTTGCGACCACCTACGAGGAGTTCGTCGCCTCGCTCGAGGACAATCCCGAGCGCGCCGTCGCGTTCATGAAGGTTCTGGTGCGCCGGCTCCGCCAAACGAACGAACTCATGGAGAAAATCGACCCCAACCGCCGGGGCTTACGCGGCTTCGTCCGCGACTGCCAGAAAGCTGTCTCTCCCGCTCCCGTAGACCCCGAGGTCGAGAACCTGTCGTGGACCATGCTGTGGTGACCCAAGCCTCCTCCCCGTCATGCGTCCGCCTCCTTTGCGACGCGCTCGCCCGTTGAGAAGGCATCCCGGGCCCGAGCGTTAGACGCGCCTCTGTCGCATTCGTATCCCGCGCCTGCCCGACAGTGTAACTGGTCGAAGGCGCCATCGCTTTCATTGGCGGCGGCCCTGACTGGACCGCGAGCTCGCCCGGTCGTGCGACGCCAGGCCGCATTGCCGCAGGCGGGAAATCGGCAGAACCTATTCAAAAGCCGAGTGCTATCGGGCGAATGACGGGGACGCAGGCGCCCTCGAGGAACGGCCCGAGCGTCGTGATGCATGACCGAGGTGTTCTTCCTCACAACTTTCGGCTCGCCGCTCCCGCAGGTGAAGGGTACCCCCGGTTCGACGAAGCCCGAAACCCCTCAGAGCGTCGTGTGCGGCCTCGTCGGCGATGCCGTGGCCGACCAGCAATCCAGTTCGTATGCGACAGTCGAGTGGAGCGTCGTGGATATCGGCGGGGGCGGCGTCATAGCTGACGCGCGCTGGCCGCCGCCGATCACCCTCAAAAAACGCAGGACGAACGAAGGCCGCATAATCTCGGAGTTCCGCGAGACGCGGCAGTTTCAGCGTCGACTTCCGCCGACGAATGAGGAAACCGCTCCGCCGAAGTCGATTCAAGCCCACGAAGTGGGAACGCCGTACGACCAACCGCGGAGAATGAGGACCGGGCCTCAGCCAGGGAGATGACCAATGCCGAGCGTCGCAACGCTACGACCTCAGGAATTCGACCAGGCGTTCGTCGACAGGGTGATCGCCGAGCGAGGGGATCGGCCGGGCGCCCTGCTGGGCGTCCTCGAGAGGGTCCAGGAGCATGAACCGGCCCATTACCTGCCGACGACGGTCCTGGAATACATCGCGGCGAAGACGGCGACCCCCCTGTCCCAGGTTTACAGCGTGGCGACCTTCTATGCGTTGTTCAGCCTGGAGCCGCAGGGTCGCAACACGGTCTGCATCTGCCGCGGCACCGCCTGCCATACGCGCGGGTCGCGCGACTTGCTGGAGACGGCGACGGTGCGGCTGGGGCTGCAATCCGACGGGGACGGCGAGACGGAAAGCCTGTCGATCACCACACCGGACGGCGCCGCCACGCTGCGCACCGTGGCGTGCTTTGGCCAATGCGCCCTGGCGCCCGTGGTCGAGGTCAACCACACCATCTTCGGACACATGAATGAGCGCTCGCTGCTCAAGGAACTTGACGCTCTCGACAAGGGAGGCCGTCTGTCATGACCGCCATCCGCGATCTCGCCAACTTCAACGCCGTCCACGACGCCGGCATCGCAAAACTGCTGCCGCCCCGTCCGCGAATCGCCGTCGGCATGGGCACGTGCGGGTCGGGCAATGGCGCCGAGGCGGTGATGCACGCCTTCGCGGAGGCGATCGACCAACGCGGGCTGGACATCGATCTCATCCGCACCGGCTGTTTCGGCTTTTGCGCCGAGGAGCCGCTGGTCAACGTCCGACTGCCTGGGCAACCGCTCGTGATTCTGCACCGGGTGCAAGTGAACCACGTCGACAGGATCCTTGACGACCTGGCGGCCAAGACCGTTCCCGCCGATCTGGCGCTGTGCCGGATCGAGGACTGGAATCATCTGACATCGCACGTCCGGTACGGCGCCGGCTTCCCGGACATCCCGTTGTGGAACGAGGTGCCGTTCTTTCGCGGTCAGAAGAAGCTCATTTTGCGCAACGCCGGGCTGATCAATCCCGACGACATCGAGGAATACATCGCCGTCGGCGGCTACCAGGCCCTGTACAAGGTGCTGATCGACGGCAAGCCCGAGGCGGCCAACGAGCAAATTAAGGAATCGGGACTGCGCGGGCGCGGCGGCGCCGGCTACTCGACCGGACAGAAGTGGGAGTTTCTGCGCAAGGCTACAGCCGGGCGAAAGTTCCTCATCTGTAACGCAGACGAGGGCGATCCCGGCGCTTACATGAACCGCAACGAGATCGAAAGCGATCCGCACGCCCTGATCGAGGGTATGGCGATCGGCGCCTACATCACGGGCGCAACCGAGGGCGTCATCTATATCCGCGCAGAATATCCCCTGGCCGTGCATCAGTTGAACGTCGCCATCGGCCAGGCCCGCGAATACGGCCTTTTGGGCAAGGACATCTTGGGCCGCGGCTTCTCGTTCGACATTGAAATCATCGAGGGGGCAGGAGCCTTCGTATGCGGAGAGGAGACGGCGCTGATCGCCTCGCTCGAAGGCCGCGCCGGTCGTCCCCGCCCACGCCCGCCTTTCCCGGCGCAAAAGGGCCTGTGGGGCTATCCCACCAACATCAACAACGTCGAAACCTGGTTCAACATCGCCCCGATCATCGCCTTAGGGCCGGCCTGGTTCGCGGAAACCGGCGGCGGCGCCAGTTCCGGCACAAAGGTCTTCTCGCTGGTGGGCAAGATCAGGAACACCGGCCTTGTCGAAATGCCGCTTGGCACGCCGCTCGGCAACTTCGTGCACGCCGTCGGCGGAGGCGGCCTCAACGGTCATCCGGTCAAGGCGGTGCAGACCGGCGGCCCCTCGGGCGGCTGTATCCCACCCGACCTGTTCGAAACTCCGGTCGATTACGAGTCGCTCGGCAAGCTCGGCGCCATCATGGGGTCGGGCGGCATGGTCGTGATGGACGAAGACAATTGCATGGTCGACGTCGCCCGCTACTTCATTCAGTTCACCCGCTCGGAATCCTGCGGCAAATGCACGCCCTGCCGGGTGGGGCTCGACAAGGCGCTGCGCATCCTCACTCGCATCACGAAGGGCCACGGGCGCGAGGAGGATCTCGCCGACCTCGACGAACTTGGGCGGATGATCCGCGACACGTCGCTTTGTGCGCTGGGGCAAACCGCGCCCAATTCCCTGCTCACCACGCTGCGCCACTTCCACGACGAGTTCGAGGACCACATCCACGCCCGACGTTGCCGGGCGGGCGTCTGCCAGGACCTGGTGCTGTCGCCGTGCGAGAACAACTGCCCGCTGCACATGAATATCCCTCGCTTCCTGGAACTCTACAAAGAGGGCCGACTCGACGACGCCTTCCTGTCCGTGATCATGGATAATCCCCTGCCGGCCTCCACCGGCCGGGTCTGCCAGCACCCGTGTGACAACCGCTGCCGGCGCCAGACCATGGACGAGTCGGTCAACAGGCGCGAGGTGCATCGCCTGATTGCCGACCGGCTGCTGCTGACCGACGCGTTCGAACGCGTCGCGGAGGAAATCGCCGCCCGCCGTCTGCCGCCAACCGGCCGCAAAGTGGCGGCCGTGGGGGCCGGCCCTGCCGGGCTGACCGCCGCGTTCTACCTCGCGCTGCTCGGGCACGCGGTGACCGTCTTCGAGGACCACGCCGAGCCCGGCGGCATGCTGCGCTACGCCCTGCCGGAATATCGCCTGCCCAAGGCGGTGCTCGACCGCGAGATCGAGATCATCCGCCGCCTTGGAGTCGAGTTCGTCTTCAACACCCGGGTCGGCGAAGATATCTCGCTCAACGAACTCGACGCCGGCTTCGACGCGGTGTTCCTGTCGATCGGCACCTGGAAGGAATCCTGGGTCTACCTGCCCGGCACCGAACTCGCCGGCGTGCGTCCGGCGCTGCCGTTCCTGGAGGGCGTGGCGACCGGCGAAGCCATGCCGGTCGGCCACCACGTGGCGGTTATCGGGGGCGGCAACGCCGCGATCGATTCGGCCCGAACCGCCGTGCGCCTCGGCGCGTCGGCGACCGTCATCTACCGGCGCGAACGCAAGGACATGCCGGCCATCGAGGAAGAGGTGGAAGCCGCGGAGCAGGAGGGCGTGCGCTTCCAGTTCCTCGCCGCCCCTCACCGCATCGTGGGCGATCATGGCGAGGTGAAGGGCGTCGAGGTGGTCAAGACCCGACTCGGTGAGTTTGACTCGTCAGGCCGCCGTCGCCCCATCCTTACCGACGAGGTGCGGATGATCCGCTGCAGCAGCGTGATCCTCGCGGTCGGCGAGGTGGTTGACCGCGACTTCTGCGCAGCCTCGGGGCTCAGCCTCAAGGAGAGCGGCGTGCTCGATGTCAATCGCTACAGCCTCGAGACGAGCCGCGAGAAGTTCTACGCCGGCGGCGACCTGGTCACCGGCGCCTCCAACATCTCCAACGCGATGGGTTACGGCAAGGAGGCGGCGCGCTACATCGACGCCCGTCTCAGCGGCCAATCCCGGCTCGACGACATCCTGCCGAAGTTCATCTACGACCAACGGCCGCCGGACCCCGATCCCTGCCGCCGCCACCGCAGCCGCGACATGCCGGCCGCCTCCCGCCGCCGGACCTTCGACGAGGCGGCGCTTGGCCTGTCGCCCGAAGAGGCCTCGCGCGAGGCTGCCCGATGCCTGCGCTGCGATATCCGCGACATCGGCGGCCACGCCGCCGTCCATCTCTAAGGAGAAGCCGCCGTGCCTTCTCAGATCTCCGTACGAATTGACGGTGAACTTTGCACCGCCGCCGAGGGGCAGACCATCTTCGAGGTCGCCAACGCCAATGGGAAATTCATTCCCTCCCTGTGCCGCCTGGAAGGGGTGAGTTCTCCCGGCTCCTGCCGCCTGTGCTTGGTCGAAGTCGGTGGGGTCGATCGTCTGTTGCCAGCCTGCACCACGCCCGCTCAACGCGGCATGGCCGTCACAACCACGTCGGACCGGCTGAACCGGCACCGGCGCCTGACGCTGGAGTTGCTGTTCGTCGAGCGTAACCACTTTTGCGCGGTTTGCGTGTCCAACGGTCATTGCGAGCTGCAGGCCCTGGCCCAGAGCCTCGGCGTCACTTACGTCCGCTACCCTTACAATTCGCCGCGCTTGCCGGTGGACGTCTCGCATCCGCGGTTCGTTCTCGACCATAACCGCTGCATTCTGTGCAGCCGTTGCGTGCGGGTCTGCGACGAGATCGAGGGCGCCCACGTCTGGGACATTAGCCGCCGCGGCATCGCCTCGCGGCTGGTGGCCGACTTGGATCGGCCGTGGGGCGCGTCGCGCGCCTGCACCAGCTGCGGCAAATGCGTCCAGGTCTGCCCCACCGGGGCGCTGGTCGAGAAAGGCTACGCCGTCGAGGAAATGACCCGCACCAACGCCGCTGTCACCCGGTTGGCCATCAGGAAGGGGGCCGCGCCATGAGAAAGGCGAGAGTGGCGACGACATGGCTCGACGGCTGCTCCGGCTGCCACATGTCCTTGCTCGACATCGACGAGGCGATTGTCGCCGTCGCCCATCAGGCGGACGTGGTGTATGGGCCGCTGGTCGACGCCCAGGAGGTTCCTCCCGACATCGACGTCGCCATCGTCGAGGGCGCCGTCAGCAGCGAGGACGACCTGAGGAAGATCCGGGCGATCCGCCGCAACGCCCGCATCCTGGTGGCGCTGGGCGACTGCGCCGTCACCGGCAACGTGCCGATGATGCGCAATCCGCTGCCGGTCAAAGCCATTTTGGAGCGGCTGTACGTGGAGGGCGCCGACGTCGGCAAGGGCGTCCCCAACGAGGTCGTGCCGCCCCTGCTCAAGCAGGTCGCGCCGCTGCACGACGTGGTGAAAGTCGACCTGCACGTGCCGGGCTGCCCCCCGTCGGCGCGGCTGATCCTGTTCGTCCTCAAGGAACTGCTGGAGGGCCGCGTCCCCGATCTGAAATCCAGCGCCCGGTTCGGCTGAGGAGGTTGCTCATGAAGACCATCGTCATTGACCCGGTGACGCGCATCGAGGGCCACGCCAAGATCACCATCCGGCTCGACGACGACGACCAGGTCGCCGAGACCGCCTTCCATGTCACCCAGGTGCGCGGCTTCGAGAAGTTCTGCGAGGGGCGGCCCTATTACGAGATGCCGTCAATCACCGCCCGCATTTGCGGCATCTGCCCCATCAGCCATCTCCTGGCCTCGGCCAAGGCCTGCGACGCCATCATGAGCGTGCGGATTCCCCCCGCCGCCGCCAGGCTTCGCGAAGCGTTGCACTGCGGCCAGATCGCGCAGTCGCACGCGCTGAGCTTCTTCCACCTTTCGGCGCCCGACCTCATCCTCGGGTTCGACAGCGCGCCCGAGCGACGCAACATTTTCGGCGTACTGGAGGACCATCCGGACATGGCCCGCGACGGCGTCGCCCTGCGCAAGTTCGGCCAGCAGGTGATCGAAGGCCTCGCGAGGGAGCGCATCCACCCGTCGTGGATCGTGCCGGGCGGCGTGAACGCGCCGCTCGACCCGGCGGTGCGCGAGCGCATTCTCCGCGGCCTGCCCGAAGCCAAGGCCATCGCCGCCCGAACCCTGGCGTTCTTCAAAGGCGTGGTCGATACGTTCCCCGACGAAATCGCCTTTTTCGGCAATACGCCGACGATGTACGCGGGCCTCGTCGACGCCGGCGGCGGCCTGCAGCTCTACGACGGGTCGGTCCGCTTCGTCGGCGCCGACGGAAAGGTTGCGGTCGCGGCCATGCCGGCCGAGGAGTACGACCGCTTCATCGGCGAGGCGACACTCCGCTACTCCTATCTCAAGGCGCCGTATTTCAAGCCGCTAGGCTATCCCGAAGGGATCTACCGGGTCGGCCCGCTGGCCCGGCTCAACGTCGCGACCCATTGCGGGACTCCGCAGGCCGACGTCGAGTTCTTCGAATACCACCAGCGGTTCGGCCCGGTGGTGCAAAGCTCCTTCCACTTCCACTACGCCCGGCTGGTTGAGATCGTCTACGCTCTGGAGCGGCTCGAGGCGTTGATGGACACGCCAAGCATTCTCGATACGCACGTGCGGGCGCGGGCCGAGGTCAACGCGCTCGAGGGCGTCGGCATCGCCGAGGCGCCGCGCGGCCTCCTCATCCACCACTACAAGGTCAACGAGTCGGGCGCGATCACGTGGGCCAACCTGATCATCGCCACCGGCCACAACAATTTGGCGATCAACCGCAGCGTCGATCAGGTCGCCCGTCATTTCATCCACGAGCGCAAGCTCCAGGAGGGCGTGCTGAACCGGGTGTCCGCGGTGGTCCGCGCCTACGATCCCTGCCTCAGCTGCTCGACCCACGCCGACGGCTCGTATCCTCTGGAGATCAGCCTCATCGACGCCGACGGTCGGCTTCTGGACACGGCCCACACCTGACCTCCGCCGCCGCGAGCAGGCGGCGGACGACCGCCGCCGCCTCGGGCAGGGCGGCGGCGACCCTCGGCGAAAGGTCCTCGCCCAGGGCGAACGAGGCGGCCCCCACCGTGACCAGGAAGGCCCGTGGCCGGGCGCCGTACAGCCGCTCGGCCAAAAGGAGCAGCGCCTCCGGACTGAAATGATGGGTCAGCCCCGGCTCGGACGGGCCGGAGGCGGCCAGAGGTCGGACAGCGACCGCGCCGGGCTCGATCGTCGCCGCCGCGTCGACGAACACCACGACAGCGCGGTCGCGCAGGTCGTCGGCCAGCTCGGGCGTCAATTGGCCGCAGGCCGACACGTCTGCGCCGTCGACCGCCGACAAGAGGCGCGCGACCCCTGGCCCGGCGCCGTCGTCGCCGCACAAGGCGTTGCCGTAGCCGATCACCAGCGCGGCCTCGATCATGCCGCCCCTCGCCCGAGAGGCCCGAACGCCGTCGACAACTCGCCCGGCCCCGGGGCCGAGAGGACCGGGACGCCCTTCTCCGCGAGGCCGGAAAGGGGGCCGCCCTTTCGGGCCCCGGCGTCGCCCAGAAGGCTGAGGCGGTTCTGGTCGCGACCCAGCGATTCCAAAGCGTTGGGCGCCGGATTCTGTCCGTTTGTGACGGCCAACGAGTCCGATCTTCGCCGAGGGCGCCCTCCACCATCCCCCGGATCAAGTCCGGGGATCGCATGGTCCCCCTTCCCCGCGCTGATGCGCAAGGGAGGAAAGGCGCCGCCGCTTCTCCTCCCCCATGGAGCGAAAGCGAAGTGGAGGAGGGGCACTGTCCGAAGGACGGTAGTGGGGGCGCGCCGCGCGGCGGCTTGGCGAGTGGGTCCGTTCGCAACGGTACAGCATCGGGCGAAGCAAGCGTCGTCCTCGCCAGCGTCGGCGGCGCGACCCGGCGCCTGGCGGTCTGCCGCATCGCGGCGCCGCTTCCCGGCCCGGGGCGAAGGCGCAGAGACCCCAAGCGCAAAGGCGGCGCAGGCCAAGCCGACAGGGCGCCGGACCCAAATCCACGCCAACTTCTGACAAGGTTTTCCCATTGCCGAATTCAATGTTTCCAAGACGTTGCGCCCCAAAGCGTGTTCTCGGCCAAGCTCCCGCCCGTTTCCGGCCTTCCGGAGACGACATAAGGACGCACCGCGAATCAGGGCGAGCGGCGTTGCGAGTCAATCCGAAGTCATTGGAGCCATTATGCCCTAGGAAACGGATTTACGCAACAATTTGTCAATGAGATTCTGATTACAAGAATACGCATGCGACAGCACCCACCCCCTCACGAGGCGCGCCGCCTTCCGCTCGACCGGCCCCCTCATCGGCGCCTTTCTCAGACTGCCGCGCTGATCCAGCGCGAAAGTTCGGACTTCGCCCCGGAGCCGACCTTGGTCGAGACGCTCTTTCCGCCTTTGAATAGGATCAGAGTGGGAATCGAACGCACGCCGAACTTCCCGGCCACCCCGGGGTTCTCGTCGACGTTGAGCTTGGCGATTTTCACTCTCCCCTGCAGTTCTTCGGCGATCTCTTCGAGCGCCGGAGCGATCGTCCGGCATGGGCCGCACCATTCGGCCCAGAAATCGACCACCACAGGCTCCGTAGATTGAATGACGTCCGTTTCGAAACTCGCGCCCGTGACAATAACCGACATTTCGCCCTCGCTTTCCGGCGGCGCTAAACGCCGCACGCGAGCTAACTGTGCATTTCCCTACCCATTGTGTCCCTGAAACCTAGCACGAGCAGAAGAGAACAAGTTGCGCCAAATCAATTATCAGAGCGGTGGAAATATTCTGGGCGAACGCGACGGCGATGTTTCGCGGAACTGGACGATTGTCCGTGTTCGACGTCGGACAGGCCATCGATTTCCGGGAACCTTATTGCTCCGTCCCCGGTTGACCCAGAGTCAAAGGAGGCGATCATGGACAAGGAACACATCAAAGGCGCGGCGGACAAGGCCAAGGGCGCCATGAAGGACGCTGCCGGGAAAATGATGGACGACAAGAAGCTCCAGGCCGAGGGAAAGATCGACAAGGCCAAGGGAGAAGCCCGACAGGCTCTCGGCGACGTCAAGGACGCCGCCAAGCGCACGCCGTAGCATTGGATCTGCGGCTTTTCGGCTCAGGTCAATCGAGGCGCCGAGGGCGCCGTCAACCGGGGCGGCTTTCGGGCCGCCCTTTTTCTTTGCTAGCCACCGCCTTCGGCAGCCTACGTAGAATCCCCCATTGCAGCCGGCTGCCGAAGATGGTCTTGAAGTTACTAAACCGGGAGTAACAAAGCTCGGAGAGGACGGCGATGGGATTCCATGAGGAGGAAGGCATCGTATGCGGGCGATGCAGGAAACCCGTGCAATTCGAAACCGTTCGAGGAATCGAGACCATCGTTCGTTGCCCGATCTGCGGCGAGAGCGACACGCTTGACGCGGCCCGGCGAGAAGCGTCAGAACATACCGCCCACGTCTTCTTGCAGCGCGCGCTCGGGCCGATAAAGGCGGGCGCCCCGGAGGTTCGATACCGATTCCACGCTGAATAACGCGGCTGCCCTCCGGTCGGCGACTTGGCGTTCGTTCCGGTTATGTTCTATCCTGTCGGCATGCCCGACGCTGAGCTCACCCCCGCCGACCCATCCGACCTCGCTGACGCGCTTGCTTTCGCGCTGCGATTCCAGGGGCGCAAGCGCGTCCACAACGCCGACGAGATCATGGCCGAGATCGTCGCCAAACGGCTTGTCGAGCACCTTGAGCGCGCCGGCTTCGTCGTCATGAAGAGGCCGCCCGACACCGGGGGCGCGGCGCTTGGGCGGGGGTTTCGGGGGTGACCAGGCGGTCAAAATCAAACGCTTGGCGCTCGACTGGAATGGCAGGATTGCGCAAGGAGCGGTCCTTCCCGGACGGCTCCGCGAAAGGGTCATAACCGATCCTTTGCTGTTCTTCGCAGCCGGTTCCGGTACGAGACGAGTGCGCCATGAGCGGGCGGCCATCTGCGCAATGCATGGCGACGCACGCTCATGGACGCGGGCAAACAAAAAGGCCGTCAGCTGGTCAAGCTCACCCATGGGACTTCGAGGCCGCGCTCGATCCGGATATGCAACGCCATCGGACGCGCGGTCGCGCCGAGGGCGACGCCGATCGCCATTCTCTATTACGGTGTCGACGTGACGAAGTTGAGACATTTTGATGACAAGAAATCAGCCGACATCGCCTCCATTTGAGTAACAATCCAAGAAGAAGAGCGCTGACATAAAACTGAAAGAAGCCCGACATCAGACATTAATAGCATATTGACTGCCTGTTAACACTGTTTAACGGGTTACACCACGGTGGAGGATTCCTTCATGCGCAAAAAGGCATTCGACAGGAAATTGCGCTATGGCGCAGTGGTAACCGCGGCGATATTCTCGCTCTTCGCTCCAAGCGCTGGGTTCGCCCAGTCCGCCGGCGGCTGGGG